>DASZPH010000133.1:0-25923 GCA_035550375.1 Pirellulales bacterium
TTTTCCGCGCTCCGCTGGCCGGAGCACTGTTCGCCGCCGAAGTCTTGTACCGCTCTCCCGATTTTGAATCGGAAGTCATCATTCCGGCGGGACTGGCCAGTGTGGCCGCTTATTCCACCTTCGGCATAGCCTTCGGTTGGCGGCCGCTGTTTTCGCTTTCGCCTGAGCTGCTCACGCTGCTCTCTTTCAACAATCCGCTGAGCTTGCTGCCCTACACGCTGTTGGCGGTTTGTATGGTGGTGCTGGCCGCCATCTATGTACGGACCTTCTATGGGATGACGCACCTGTTTCATCGTTTGACGATCAAGCCGCACTTCCGGCCCGCGCTGGGCGCTTGTTTGAGCGGACTCGTCGGTGTGACCCTTTTTTATTTGTTGCGGAGCGATCCGCGTGTGCTGGCCGTGCTGTCGTTCGGCTACGGCATTCTTCAGGAATCGATGACGCACACGCCAGGCGAATCGGGCGGCCGGTTCGCCGTCCTGCTTTTGGCGGTGGCCGTCGGAAAGGTTTTGACGACCGGTCTGACGATCGGCGGCGGCGGCTCGGGCGGGGTGTTCGGGCCCTCAATGGTCATCGGCGGTTGCGGCGGCGGTGCCTTGGGAATTGCCCTACATTGGCTGTGGCCGGCTCTGGTGCCGCACGCCGCCAGCTATGTGATCGTCGGCATGGCCGGCTTTTTCGCCGCCGCAGCCAAGACGCCCTTTTCAACGCTCGTCATGGTCAGCGAGTTGACCGGCAACTATAACCTTCTCCTACCGACGCTTTGGGTCTGCGCGATCGCCTTCTTGTTGAGCGACGAACAGTCGATCTACAGTTCACAGGTAGCCAGCCGCTCGCGTTCGCCCGCTCACACTGGCGACTATGTCCGGGAGGTTCTGGCGGATTTGCGCGTCGGCCAGTTCATCACCGTGCCGCAAGAGTTCCCCGCGTTGCTCCTGGGCGATCCCTTGCCCGAAATCCTTAAGCGATTCAGCCGCACGACGTACCACAGCCTCCCGGTAACCGATGCGGACGGACATCTGCTCGGCGTCGTCGTGCTGGAAGACATCCACCTTGCTTCGCAGTCGCCGAATATCGGGCAACTGGTTTTGGCAGCCGACCTAATGCGCGGCGATATCACGCCGCTGCGGTCCGGAGACCGTCTCGATCACGCCCTGGAGTCGTTCGTTGAGAACGACCAACCGGAGTTGCCACTGGTCGACGACGGCACGCTGCCGCGTGTCATCGGGATCGTCAAGCGTTCTGACATTTCAACGATTTACCTGCGCTACGTGCACGGTGCCAACGAGGCTTGACGGGACGGCGTCGCCTGAGCCGCCACGTCGATCTCGCCGGGCGTATTGGCGCTGGTTGTCGCCAATTTGTGCGACCGGGCACATCGGGAGCTCTCCGCGACCGATCGCATCACGCGAAGCCGGCGGGAGAGCAATCCTTGTTCCGTGTTGGCCCACCACTTGCACGTCATTTTCAGCCAACGGGGCCGTCCTGAAACGCGTTTACCGCAGGAGGTTGGCGATGCCTGTAGAGATTCGTGAAGAGGGCCAGGGGAAAATCTTCGTGATCGAACTCAGCGGAAAACTGACGAGGCAGGATTATGAGCATTTCGTTCCGGAAACCGAACGCCGGATTAAGGAGCACGGGAAGCTGCGGATGCTCGTGCGGATGCACGATTTCCACGGCTGGGAACTGGGCGCTCTTTGGGAAGACATCAAATTCGACGTGAAACATTTCGCCGATATCGAACGCTTGGCACTGGTAGGGGAGCGAAAGTGGGAGGCGGGCATGGCCTCATTTTGCAAGCCGTTCACCTCGGCGAAAGTTCGCTACTTTGACGCGGCCCACTACGACGAGGCCATCGGATGGCTCCACGAAGGAATCGCTCAACTGACTGAGCCGAGGTAAACAACCAGCGTCCTCCTCGTGCCGCTCCGTTGTGGAAACAATCTGGCCTTGCTTGGTCAAGGCGATGGACAGATTATGGTCCCGTCACGGCCGATGCCGCCCGTGGCCCAGCCTGCGGCGATTTTCGGGGTTGGCCGAGTCGGCCGGGGATGTCATTCCGTGCCGCGCAAAATGCCACGTCATCACTGCGCCCCCGCCGAGGTTGCACGGTTTCCTCGACAATGTTAGAGTTGCGCGTGCTTTGGGAAGCGTTTGATCAGCGGGAACCGATTAAGCACTTCAGGTCGTTCGATTGTTTTTCGCTCTGTTCGATTTTCTTCCTATGCCGCAACGGCTCGACGTCAATCCGATCACCGAGCACAGCCTCTATTTGCGGCTCTTCGTGACCAACAGCGGCGGCGTTTAAACCGCCCAGAGCCGCGGCCGTGAGACAGTCGGCCGCTTCGCGCTCGTTCATCGGCCGCCACCTCTTTCTGTCCGATAACGAATCTCGGCGACAACCGAAGGCCGGTTGTTTTTCTGTCCTGCGGCGATGACCGCCGCATGAGTTCACGTGCTCTGCAGGGGAGTGACGCGCAGGTATTGATTTTGAACGATCTACCCGACGAAGTGCGACGGTTCATCGCCAGCAACATTTCCTCAGTCGCGCAGCTTGAGGTGCTGTTATTGTTGCGCGAGCATCGCGATCGAGAATGGACGGCGGACGAGGTCAGTCGCGCCCTGTACGCGGCTGCAGGCGGAATGGCCGACCAATTGAACGACTTGGTTTCCCGGGGCTTGGCCTATGTAACTGAAACGCCGGAGCGTCACTATCGCTATCGACTCACTAAAGACGACACCTTGGACGCGGTCGTCGATTCCCTGATGAAAGTCTACAAAGAGCGCCGGGTGGCGGTGATTTCGCTCATCTACTCGGAGCCGATCGACAATGCCCGCAGCTTTGCCGATGCGTTCCGTATTCGCAAAGAGAAGGAAGGGTGAAATGGCCGGCTTGATTTACTTGCTCTGCGCCGCTACGTCGCTTGCCTGTGCCGGGCTCTTGTGGCGATCGTACCGCGGCAACGGCGTGCGGCTGTTGTTTTGGAGCAGCCTCTGCTTCTTGGGACTAACGGCCGAAAACGTGATGCTCTATTTGGACCGGGTCACTTTCCCCCACGTCGACCTTTCGCTGTATCGCCTCCTGATCGGGCTCGCGGCGATGCTCTCCTTGATTTACGGCCTTATTTGGGAATCGAAATAAGGTTACTGAGCGGCATGCCTATGGGAACATTGATGACACCCTTTCTGCAGGGCATGCTGGCCATGGCGTGCCTGGTCGCGGCGTTTTTTTTCTTGCGGTACTGGCGAAGCACGCGCGACCGGCTGTTTTTTATTTTTGCCGTCGCCTTTCTCCTGATGGGCCTCACGCGTTTCGTGGCTGCGCTTATCGCCGCCGACGATCCGCACAACAGCTATGTCTACACGATTCGCTTCGTCGCCTACGTTTTGATCCTGGCGGCCATCATCGACAAGAATCGGAACTAACGGAAAGGTGATTCTTCGCGCTACAGACAAATCGTCCGCGACGCGCAGTCCGCAGGTGGCTGCAGGAATCACCGTTTTTAAATAGCCGTGGCAAAGGAGGACGAACGATGTGGACGAAGGAGGCCTTGCACAGCTTGATTGACGAGAAGCTGCGGGGCCACAAGCTCATTGTCGTTGCGAATCGCGCGCCCTACATTCACCAGCACGTTGGCGGAAAGATCGTCTGCATGAAACCTGCCAGCGGCATGGCCACCGCGCTCGACCCTATCGTCCGGGCGTGCGGCGGCGTATGGGTGGCGCACGGCAGCGGCAATGCCGATCGGCAAACCGTCGACGAACACGATTGCGTCCGCGTACCTCCGGAGAATCCACGCTACACGTTGCGGCGGGTCTGGCTCAGCAAAGATCAAGAAGAAGGCTATTACTACGGGCTCTCCAACGAAGGGTTGTGGCCATTGTGCCACGTGACATTCACGCGCCCAGAATTCAACCCGACCCACTGGCAGCGATACCGCGAAGTGAACGAGTTGTTTGCACAGGCGGTGCTGGAGGAAGCTGACGGCGAGCCGGCGTTCGTGTTCATCCAAGATTACCACTTTGGACTCCTTCCTCGCATCCTGAAGGAGGCAAACCCGAACCTGATCGTGGCTCAGTTCTGGCACATTCCCTGGCCGAATCGCGAGGTGTTCCGCGTCTTCCCCTGGGCCGAGGAATTGTTGCACGGTCTGCTCGGCAACGATTTGCTCGGTTTTCATTTGCGATACCACTGCCAGAACTTTCTTGACACCGTCGACCGAGCCATCGAAGCCCGCGTCGATCAAGAGCGATCGGAGGTTACCCGGCAGGGAAAGCTAACCGTCATCCGCCAATTTCCCATCAGCATCGACTTCGAGGCGCATGGTGCCCTTGCCGCCAGCGCGGAGGTCGAGGCGGAGATCGGGCGTTGGCGGCAGCGGCTTGAGCTGGGCGACCGGGTGCTGGGCATCGGCATCGAGCGGCTCGACTACACGAAGGGTATTCCTGACCGGCTGCGCGCGTTCGATCGCTTTTTGTCCGAGCACCGTGAATTCTTTCAACGCATCACGTTTGTGCAGATCGCGGTACCCAGCCGTAGCCACATCGCGCAGTATCAGCGCACCGAAAAGGAGGTCGATTACCTGGTGGAACAAATCAACTGGCGATGGGGTACGACCGATTGGCAGCCCGTGGTCCTCTTCAAGGAGCACTTCGATCCGCCCGCCATGATCGCCCTGCACCAAATGGCGCATTTCTGCGTCGTCAGCTCGTTGCACGACGGCATGAATCTGGTGGCGAAGGAATTTGTCGCCAGCCGCCTCGATGAAGACGGCACTTTGATTCTCAGCCAGTTCACCGGTACCGCCCGCGAACTGACGGACGCGTTACTGGTCAATCCTTATGACTTGGAGGGGATGGCCGAGGCAATTCACCAGGCATGCACGATGGCCGAGCCCGAACGCCGTAGGCGAATGCAGCGGATGCGGGCGGCGGTGGGCAACAACAACATCTACCGCTGGGCCGGGAAAGTGGTCTCGGCGCTGCTGAACTTTGAGTTCCCGGAGAATGCCACGCTGGCCGCGGAGGCATCTCTCGTCCGTTCAATTTGAGCCGCAATGGAAGAAGAAACGCAGTTCTTTGGCATTCTGGTTGTCCTTTTCGCAACCGCCAAGCTACTGGCGGCCCTCAGCAAGCGAATCGGCCAACCCGCGGTCCTTGGTGAGCTGGTTGCGGGAGTAGTTCTGGGCGGCTCACTCGCCGGGCTCCTGGATCCGGGGAGCGGCCTCGTCCATTTCCTGGCCGAAGTCGGCGTCGTGCTCCTGCTCTTTGAGATTGGCCTGGAGACCGACCTGCGAAAGCTTATGCGGGTTGGCGGCGCCTCCATGGCCGTTGCCGTTGTTGGAGTGACCTTGCCGTTCGGCCTGGGTTACGTGGTCTGCCGCATGTTGGACCTTGGCAATCTTGTCGCCATCGTTGCTGGGGCGGCTTTAACCGCCACCAGCGTTGGCATTACCGCTCGCGTGCTGTCGGACCTGAATCGTTTACACGAACGAGAAGGCCAGGTCGTGCTCGGCGCTGCCATCATCGACGATGTCATCGGTCTGGTGATACTCGCCGTTGTCAGCGGCCTCATGCAGGGCGAGGGCGCCACCCCCGCCGGCATCGCGAAGACTGCCGGCGTTGCTTTTGGCTTTCTGGCCGGCACGTTGCTAATCGGCACCGTGATCGTGCCGTCGTTGGTCCGCGTGGCGCATCGGGTCGATCTGCCGGGCACGCCGACGATGTTTGCCGTCATGCTGGCATTCGCCCTGGCATGGCTTGCCGGCACAGTTGGATCGGCCCCAATCATAGGTGCTTTTGCCGCCGGGCTGCTGCTCCGAGGCACGCCAAAGGAGCATGACGTTCAGCGTGGAGTCACACATCTAGGCCATTTCTTCGTTCCCATCTTCTTCGTGTCGGTGGGCGCGGCCGTCGACATGACCGCATTGAATCCGATCGATCCGGAAAACCGCCAAACGCTAACGGTGGGGATGTCATTGATTGTGGCCGCCGTGGTCGGCAAATTCTTGGCTGGCTACGCTCCGTTCTGGCTGCGTGCCAACAAAAAAATCATCGGCGTCGGCATGATCCCTCGCGGCGAGGTAGGTCTCATTTTCGCACAAATGGGTCTTGCTTCGGGCGTTTTCGATCGTGGGCTGTTCAGCGCCGTAACCCTGATGGTCATGGCGACAACCTTCATGGCGCCGCCTCTCCTGAGACTGCTCTATCCACCGATTGCCTCCGCCGCGGCGCTTTGTCCCCCCGAAGGCGCCGAGGACTTGATCACCGAGCCGTAAGGCGATACCGGGCGGCGCCGGGGCGGCGTGATTCCAGCGTATGACAGGACCGGGGCCATGAAAACGAAAGGACTGATGATGAACAAAGAACTCTGGGATCGTATCGCTGAAGTCGCGCAGGGAACGGAAGCAATTGATTCCTCGGACGTGGCGCTGGCTCTCCTTGACTTAGAGGCTGCCAAAAAACTACGAATTGAAACATCGGGATTGACGGCACGCGATTTGCGCCCGCCGATGACAAACCCCTTGTCTGCTTCACAAGGAGAATTGTCATGGCGGACGCGTGTATGCCGGAGAAGTTCTACAAATTGGCCTTTCCGATATTGCCACCGGAAAAGGAGGTCGGGCCCGAGGGTGGTCGGCGGCCGAAGGACCACCATACCGTCTTGAAGGTGATTTGGTTCGTGCTTGTAACCGGTTGCCGTTGGAAGGACGTGCCGAAGGAGATGGGCTGTTGTGGCGAAACGGCGCGCACCCGGATGCAAAGCTGGGAGGTCGCGGGCATTTGGGTTCATCTGCACAAGCTGCTGTTGAGCATGTTGAACCATGAAAGACAACTGCATTTGGAAACCGTCGTGGTGGACACGACGCACGTCCGCGCGTTTGGCGGCGGCGAATCGACCGGACCAAGCCCTGTTGATCGCCGTAAAAAAGGGACGAAATTCACGTTGCTCGTTGATCGCTACGGCGTGCCCCTGGTGGTCCGCGCCGTGCCGGCTAACCGGAGCGACCAACTTGAGATCCTCCCCGCCGTGCTCGATTTTCCGGAGCTGGGCGGCAAACCAGGACGTCCGCTCACGCACCCCAAACGACTGTACGCCGACGCAGGCTTCGATTGCGAAGCAACGCGCGCCATCCTTCGCTGGCTCGGAATCGACCCGCACATTCGACACCGCGACGGCGATCACGGCAGCCACCTCGGCCGCGTGCGATGGGTCGTGGAGCGAACCATTAGCTGGATCAAAGGTCTACGTCGCATGCGATACCGATACGACCGGTCGCAGACATCGATCGACGCTTGGATCAGCATCGCCGCAGCCGTCGTCTGTTTACAGATTGTTCTGGAAGCCGTTTGACACCAAATCCGTTTTTTATTTGCCCAGGTTTTTTGGCAGCCTCTTACGAGCTCTGCTCGACAGGCTGAATGAAAACGTCGGTCGCTGCCAAGATTCTTTGCACCATGTCGACAAGCATCTGGGCAAGGTCTCTTCGGCTTGCAAAGTATCGTATGGCCGGGTTACTTCGGAGCTTCTCGGTGACTGAAAGCAGCTCGTGCTCACGGGGCGTGCGCCAGCCGTCCGTTTCGTGAGATCCGGCACGACAGGGATAGCTAGCGTTGCCGGCGTCGCGACGTCGCCTCCCTGCAAAGCTCTCTGTACGCACGGACATCGTAGAGCTAGTCTGTTGCCCCGATCGAAAGCGGGCAGCACATCAGGGTGCCGACGCGAACCTGCGGCGAGCGCCTCAGTTTGGTTGCCAGGAATGGACAAGACGTATTTGGAGGGTTGATGAAGCCTTGGCGCGATCTTTGGCTGGAAATCGAGTTTGAACGTGTTCGGAGATTCCCGTACGTGCGCTTCGGCTTTCGCTTAGAGATGCGGCATGAATGTGCTGGCCTCCAGCAAGTGGAAGCCCCGCACGGCACCTTATCACTCCAGCAGGAACCGACCGGAGCAACGCTGACGGTAACGAAACGTTCGAAGCCGCCAACGAAAAGGGCGGCCTAAGCAAACCAATTCGGAATCGGTCCATTGCTAACCGCGAGCAAGCGATTGCCAGCGTCGCGCCTGCGACTTTATGAGCATTTGCAGCATGCTCTCCGACGAGCCGATCGAGCGTGGCCAAATTCTTTGCGTCGATAACCTGTCAATGGTCACAAGTTGGCCATGCAAACGCGATCTACGACAGATTGTCGCGGCGGCATCGACGAATCGGGAGTACGAAGAATACCTAAAAGTTTCCCTGTTTCCCTAGCCGAGGTGTGCAGACCCGGTTGCCCTCGGGGGCGCGCGAATTGCTGCATCAGGCGTGGTTGCGTTACGTCGGGGGCGGCCTCTCTTTGCGACGATGGATCAACGCATGTGTGCGCGAGCAAACATTGAAGAACGCCGGAAGGCCGTCCATGCTTCCATTGCCGGCTGGCGGGAGTTGGACGCGGCGCTCAAGGGCGGCGTGCCGTACGCGGCCGAAATCGTGAAGCAACTCGACTCGGCCGGCGTCCGCTTTCCCGCCGCGCCGAGCTTCGATCTCGACCGGACTGATCTGAGATGCTATCGCCTGATTCATCAGATTTGGCGGGAAGGCTTGTTGCCGAAATGGCTGGGCCTATTGCAGAGGTGGCGATTGCCGGAAGGCTCGCTCTGCGAAGGGGCTCAGCACCCTGGATTCCAACAAGCCCTATTTGAGTTCTTGCGCGAGCACCTCTGGGAGGGATTGCCCGTGCTACTGGAATGCCTGATGCAAGAGTCGCCATGGCGTACGGCACCTGCCGGCGGCGGCGGCACCATTGAGTCCCTGCGCTGCGGTCTCGAAGCCCTTTGGACGCAGTATTGCCACCAGCGCGCCGCTTGAGCTGCGTTTTCGATGTCGCACCAACTCCTGCTTTTCGGCGATTCTGTTCCACCGCCGCCATCGCTGCATCAAGGGGTTGCCCAATCGGACAAGACAATCATCACGTCCGGAGGAACACGTCATGAGATCGCCAGGTATTTCCGGGTTGATCGCTTTCGCGAACGGACGTGTTGCCGCTGAAGAGGCGAGCGCCGACCATTCATCCGCGAGACCAACCCATTTTTCGAGCGTACCCATGCTGTTGAAGCTAGGCAGCAGCTTCTTCAACACATTTATGGAGGGGCAGAGCTCCACTCGGTTGGCGCAACGTCCGCTCGCGTCAGGACCCGATTGCGAGCGTCTGATGGCTGACTACTACCGCCAGTATCGAGTCACGATGTTTTGACCGCGCTCGCCCCGTACGCCAGCCGTCACACTACCCACGGCCAAGCCGGCCAGGCGGCCAAACTGCTCTCGCTCGAATCGACCATCTCTGCTACCATCACGCGCTCTGCGGGAGTCCCGGCCCGCAGCAGGAATAAGCCGTGCCGGCGATTCGTCGTCGTCGCGGCTTTTTTAGTGTGCCGGCCGACTTTTTAGCGAGGCGCACCCGCAGTTTCAGATTTGTGCGAGACGGCGGAACTTTGAAGGACCAGCTCTCGCTGAAGCGTCTCTGACCCGCGTTGCAGTACCAGGAGGACGCACCGGCCTGCCTGTGAAAGAGCTTTGCGAAGAACGAAGAGTCGAGTTGTGCTGGCGTCTTTATCGCCGACCGACTTGATGACATCTCCCGCCTCGACGCCGCAGTCCTCCGCCGGGCTCCCTTGATCGACGGCCTCGACGACGACCCGGCCATCGACTCGGCGAAAATGTAGGCCACTCAGGTCAACGCCGTCGGCATGCCCGAAATACCTGCTTTTGGTCAGGTACATGGCCGCATTTGGAAAGTCGAACGTGACATTGTATTGGGCCAGGAAATGCAAGCTGACGTGATTCGGGAAATGATCGGGCGTCTCAGACCAAATCGTGTTCGTGCATTCGTCTCCGGCGAACACGCAACGACGGACGAGGCCCTGTCGCACCCACGATGTACCGCTTGCATCAGTAGCCTTGGCTTTGCCCACAACCGTCATTGAATCGTCCTCTGCCAACCGTGAGACCAAACTTGAATTCAGCATTCCACTGTCGAAGCCGATGCTGCCGGTATCAATCAAGAACCGTAAGGGACGCATGCCGCCAAGTTGCAGACGCACAACCGGCACTCTTGGATGGTCGAACGGCAGACGCATTCCTGCTTCACGATCAGCTTCCTTAAGAAAGCTCAGCTTGCCACGATCAAAGTCAAGCCGGACGACGTATTGGCTCAAAAAGTCCATTCCTAAAACGCCATCAATCTCGTGACCAGTGACCTTTCGCATGTCGCCCAGCGCCATGCAGGCGACCATTCCATCAGCGGCAACGGCCATCTGCCCCACTTGAATTTTTGGAGATACGTGGAATTCGGTTTCAACTGAAGCGAGCGGGGTCTGCACCGGCTTTTTCTTCAATGGTAGCTGCAAGAGCGGCCGCAATGCTGCATCGAATATGGTCCATGACGTTCCTGTATCCACGAGGAACGTAAAACGCTTATTGTTGATGATGACCGGGACCAGGAGCCCGTCCCCATCGGTCGGGATGTCGAATTCCTCCAAGATCCGCGAACGGTCGACCTCCTGTCCGCGCAGCGGCGAAGCGGCGATCAGGCAGACGACGGCGGCAAACATTGAGCGACACATGAGATTCCTTCCGCGGCCGCCATTATCGGCAGTTTGCTGTCACCTCGGAATGGCAATTGGCCCGCGAAATTCGGGGCTTCCATAAATGGAGGCGAGCAGTCAACAAACACACGCCCTTGGACACTGTCTGGTTTCATGCCGAGGCCGTGGGTCATTCGCCTGCACCCACTCAGTCGTGCCGATCACTGAGCATCGACACGATGATGGTCGCGATGACGCCGACGGTCACCATCGCGGCAACCGTAATCCAGACAGTCATTCGGTCCCGTCCGGCGCCACGGCGCGTGAGAAAGAACCGCGCCGGCAGTATCACGCCACACGCCGACGCGGCCGTTTGCTGGCGCTACCGAAGAGGAAATGGCGGTTCCCCCCAACGGAAGAGACCAGCAAGACGTTGCCTAACTAATCGTTACCTGGAAGCGAGAACGACAGATTGTCCGATGAAAACCAGTCGGCCAAAGGACGGCGCAAGCGTCGGGTTCGACGTTTACGGCGGCAGGATTATCGGCTTGTGGCCAACATTACCGCCGCGGGACGCACACAGGACTCAAAAGCGGGCACACAGCTCTTCGTAAGTTGAAGCGGCAAACGAACTTCGGCTAGCGTGTTTTTCTAGCACTCCGGCTGTTGGTATTTGTGGAGCACATCCCCAAATTCGTCGGGACCAAGGCTGTGCTCGATGGAGTCAAGAGCTCGCAGCCGAACGTTCCCACCCGGGCTAACCGTTGTGTTCCTCCGCACGGTATTTCAGCACGCGGACGCTTTCGATCGTAATCATTCCTTCCTGCACCGTTTCATCCAGGAACGGCAACAAGCTCTGAATCTTGTCGGCCGTGTCGACAATTTCAACGACGATCGGCAAATCGGTTGATAAGTCCAAGAGCCGACTCGTGTGGACTCGGCTAGCGGCGCCGAACCCCATCGTTCCGTGCAAGACAGTTGCCCCCGCCAGACCGAGCTCGCGGGCCTTGAGCACGATCGCTCGAAACAATGGTTCGCCTTGCCACGTGTCAGATTCGCCGACAAACACGCGCAGCAGTTGGCCGTCTTCGCTCAGTTTCATGATCGGGAAATCCTCTGCAGTCGGGACAGTGGAGAGGTCGGCAACCTTACCGGGAACCTGTAGATGCTGCCGTGCTTTCGCAGTGCCAGCGATGCTCTCGCGGTACAAAAGCACATGGGCTCGCTCCAGCGTGAGGACGCCCTCCGTGATGATCTCGGCAAGGGTTGGCAGGAACGGACCAATGAGCGCCGCACCATCGACAATCTCAACAATCACAGGCACCCGTTCGACGATCGACCAGGCGCTCGGACAAAGCAACTCACCGGTGACATCCAGCCCGCAGATGCCACGCAGAACGGTAGCTCCCGTCAGGCCGGCCGTTTTAGCCCGCTCGATGACTGCCTCCGCGGCCGTTTGCCAACCATGCTTATCGGTGCTCCGTAGCGACGCGCGGAGCAGAAGCTGTTCGCCTTCAAGCTTCATGTTAGCTCCGAGCCAGGGAAACGCCCCATCGCACCGCCACCAGGCCGACCACGACGCTCAGGAGAATGTAGAGCGTTCCAGCCCATGTTTCTCCGTCTCGAAGCAATCCGTGTGCCTCCCACTCAAATGTGGAAAACGTCGTATAGGCACCTGTAAAACCGACGGCGATCATCAGTCGCAGGTCGTCAGGCCGCAGCCACGGGTGCTCGCTGAGGACCATGCGATCGGCGAGCAGCGTCAGGAACCAACCCAGGAACAAGCTTCCGCTGACGTTGATGATGAATGTTCCGTAGGGCAAGGCGGTGCCCAGAAGCCTCGCAGTGCCAGTGCCGACGCCCCACCGCAGCAAGCCTCCGCACGCCGAGCCGAAGGCCACCAACCCGATCTGCAACAGTAACCGCATCGTTATGCTCCCCGCGGAAGGTTTACTTCAGTCAGTCTATGCAGGCTTGGCTCGACGGCCAACGCCGAGCAGGCTGCCGAGTCGCCTTCGTGGGTCAGAACCGCCAAGTCCATTGCGAGTAATAAAAGTCGGCATTGCCGCTGACGCCGGCCGGGTTGGTGTTCTTGACGAAAGTGCCCGCAAAAAAATGCGAGTAGCCAAAGAGCACGTCGGCCCGTGGATTGACTAAGAACTGAAAGATGAGGTCGAGTTCCTGCCCCACGTACGTGCCGGCCGTCCCGTTAGGTGAAATGCGGATGGGCGTACCTGAGGCGTTGTAGAGAGCGTCGCGCGCCTCGGCGAGATAAAAGACGTGATACCAGAGCAGCAGGTTGACCTTTCCACGCGAGGCGGTGGCCTGCAGGTTCAGGTCACGGATATTCTGACGGCCCACCAGATCCATGAAGCCAAAGTAGCGATGCGTCCAGGGCAACAACTGGTTGAAGGTGCCGTGCCGGTCGTTGCCGGGGTTGGCATCGCCCGAGGCCCAGTCGTAGTACAGCCAGAGCTTTGGCTTCCACGGCGAGGCGGCGAACTCGTAGCCGATTCCTGAAACCGTCATGCCGGCCGACTGCACCTTAGAGCCGTATCGCCCAAACTGATACGCGCCTTCCAGTTCCCACAGGAGGTTGTTCCGGCGCCCCTGCCAGCGAGAGCCGACGGTCTGAAAATTGGCGTCTACAGGATACGTGGCCGAAATCGGCGCGTCGTAGGCGTTGAACCCCAGGTAATAGAAGTCGAAGGTGTGCTTGGAGGTCGGCCGGATCGCTTCTACCACGGGCGACGGCTGATACGTGCCCCAGACCCCGTATATTTCTTGCGTCATGTGGATCTGGCCGGGCGCGATCTCGTTGGTGGGGAGCTGGCCGAAGGCCACGGGCCGCGCCCAGAAAGCGTCGATGTCCCATTCTTTGCCGCGCCAATAGAGCTTGGCACCGTCGAACGTGCGAAGGATGTTGGCGAATTCCGACGGGGCCAGCAACCGATAGCTGCCGTAGGCGAGCTCCTGCCGGCCCACTCGGCCCCATACCTCGCCTTGCTCCCCGTCGATCAACCGTAGGTCAGCGAACAGATTGAGCGCTTCCATGCCGTTGTCTTCGCTGGCGAGCGGAGTGTGCCGTTGGAAAGAAGTGGCGGAGTCGAGTCCCTCGCCGTAGAGTCGCACGCCATCGTCAAGCTTGAGGTTGCCGTAGAAGCGAGTGCGCTGGAGCAGGAAGTCGTCGCTTTGGCCGGACAGATTGAGGCCACGCAGGTTGAACTCGTGCATGTCGCGAAGGCGGTATTCACCGCCCAGGTCGAGCATGCTCTCGCTGCGGCGACCGACGGGTATCTGCTTGAAAATATCGCCCAGGTAGAACTCCTGGTTCGACGGATCGTTCAGGTACGTGAAGTCGTTGTCGTAGTAGACAAGCTTATAGGCTTCCGTCGCTGGGCGTTTTTCCTCGGGCGTGAGACGCTGCGGCGTTTCCGCCTCGGCTTGTACTTCCTCCGGTTCACCCGCCACTGGGGAGGGGCTTTCCGTCGGCGGGGGCTCCGGCGCTTGCGCAAGACAGCGCGGTGGGGCATCTGCCATCAGTGCGATGACGGCGGCAAGAAAAAGCTGGCGCATAAACAAGCCCCGCCGTGGGCGGGGCATTTTGCGCAGACCCTACCACAGCGGTTAACCGCGGTAGGAGTCATCAGCCCGATCGAGGAGCGGTTACGTGGGGGACTCCATCCCCGTACCTCTGACCTCATAGGGATGATCGGCAACCCTGGAATAGCCGCTATAGTTTTTCACGATTCTGGACTGGCTGCTTTCTGCCTTTCACCCGTGTAGGCAATGATTCCCGCGCCTGCCAACGAGGCGACGATCACGAAGCTCATTGCTGCGATGGGTTGGATCACCCACAATGCGCCAACCGAGGCGCTGGAAACAAAATCGCCGATGCCGTTCACCGTTGCCAGTACACCGAAGCCGACTCCTCGCTTCGATTCCGGCAGCATCTCGGCAGACGCCGCACCTTCCAGCGTTTCCCAGACGCCCATGTACAGGCCGGAAAAGCCGAACACGACAGCGAATTTCCAGACTGAGGCGCCGGGCAACATCAAGGCCGTCGCGGGCACGACCGCGACGCTGTAGCCTACCGCCAACACCCAATGCTTGGGGAAACGGTCGGCCAGGTTGCCGCTCAGGTAACAGGAAATCGTGTAGACCACGTTGTATCCGACGTAAAACAACATCGCCCGCCGGGCGGCGGCGTGCAGGCCCAAGTCCGCAGTCCACGCCTCGGTGGCCCACAGGATCAACAGCGTGTTCGAGAAATCGCCGATGCCCGCCAGCCCGACGCCTGCCAGGTAGGTCTTGAATGTCGCCGGCAAACTCCGCACGCTGGTCCAAAGTCGAGCGTGCGGCTGGGGGTCGTGTTGCCGCTCGCGCACGAGAAACGCAATAAGCAGGGCGGCCATGATCCCCGGCACAAGCGTGCAAAGAAACAAGGAGCGCAGATCGAAGACCGCCAGCAGCGCTGTGGCTAACAATGGACCCACAACGGCTCCGGCGCTATCCATTGCGCGCTCGAAGCCAAAAGCCCGGCCGTAGGTTTCAGGTGTCGAGGCCTCAGCCAATAAGACGTTGCGCACCGGTGTGCGTGCGCCGCGGCCCAGCCAGCCGCCGACGCGCCCCAGTAGCACGTGCCACCATTGCGTGGCCAGCGCGAAGCTCGCCATACCAGAAGCCGTGACGAAGTAGCCGACGACCGCCAGCGGCTTCCGGCGCCGCAGGCGATCGCTGTAGAGCCCCGACATGAGCTTGGCGAAGCTGGCGATGCCGTCCGCGAGCCCCTCGATGAAGCCGAGCACCGCGGAGCTGGCGCCCACCGAGGCAAGAAGCGCCGGCATGGCGGTAGTCGCCATCTCGTGACCCACGTCTGAGCAGAGGCTGGCCAGCCCAATGCCGAGCACCGTCGCGTTAAGCCAACGGGCCGGTCGTTCGATCACTTTCATCAGCCGCCCTTGGTCCTCACGAACGGCGAGGCACCGGCATAGCGGGCGGACGGCCCCAACACCTCTCCGATCCTCAGCAACTGGTTATATTTGGTGACGCGTTCGCCGCGGCAAGGAGCGCCGGTTTTGATCTGCCCGGCTGATGTGGCGACGGCAAAGTCCGCGATAAAGTCGTCGGTGGTCTCGCCGGAGCGGTGGCTGACGACGGTGCCAAATCCACCTTGCCGCGCCACGGTGATGGCTTCAAGCGTCTCCGAAACGGTGCCGATCTGGTTTAGTTTGATTAGGGCCGCGTTGCCAATGCCTTCGGGAACGCCGCGACGTATGATGGCTGGGTTGGTGACAAAGATGTCGTCGCCGATGAGTTGCACGCGGTCGCCCAGCCGCTGAGTGAGCGCCTGCCAACCGACCCAATCGTTTTCCGCCAGGCCGTCTTCGATGCTCCAGATCGGGAAGCTGGCGATCCAGCGCTGGTAGAGGGCGATCATTTGTTCGGAACTTCGGGTGGAATGGTCGGACTTATAGAACACGTACTGCCCGTCGGCGCACAGTTCGCTCGCGGCCGGATCAAGCACGAGCACCACATCTTTGCCCGGCTCGAAGCCGGTGGGCGCCCGACAGCTGTGAAACTGGCCAGCACAGAATGTCGGAGTCATCAGGGCTTTCGGGGATCGTTGCGCGCCTTGCAAGCGCTCGATCGCCTCCTGAATCGATTTGGCGACAGAGGCATAGTCCGGTGGGCGATGCTCGTCGATCGCGGAGTGCACTTGGCTGAAAAGCTCGCTGATGTCTTCCGCGGCGACGACGACCGTTTCCCATTGCCGCTTCGGAATCCCATCCTGGCGCGCCAGATACGGTAGCTTCTCCAAGACGAACTCCAGCTCGTCGAGCGGCCGATGCGCCTTCGTCGGCGCGCCGGCCGCGATGGCGTCGCGTATCTGATCGCGATATTCTGCCACGCGTTTCACCCCCTGCTCGAACGTCGTTGGCATATCGACGTCGGCCTCGCTGGTCGGAACATCATCCGGATCAGCGTGTTCCGCTGTCTGGGCGACTGGCCCTTTCGAGCACCCGAATGACAGTAGTACTAGCGCCAGCGATCGTCTTAGAGCTACGCTCATGGCGACGTCCCAATTAGGGGCGGCCCGGTTTAGTAGATTAGTTCAGCTATTTGTTTCATCCTCTATTGGCGGCGGCTCCTTTCCTTCCTTCGCTCGATATTGAGCGGCGTATCGCTGCCTGGCTTTGGGATCGCAGATGAAACACTGCGACTTGGCGCGGTCATGCTCGTCGCACCAATCGCCCTTCTTCTGGAAGTCGGCCGCGACTTTGCTGCTGCATTGACTGCAGTTCGCCTCGGGCACTCCATGCTCGGCGCACCACCAGCCGCCATGGTCGTGTGTGCTTGTGGCCGATTTAACTGCCGACTCGTGTGTCTCGGCCGATGGCGCCGGAGTTGACTCTCCACAGCCCGCCGCAATGAGCAGCGGCAACGCGACAACGAATGGTGCGACTACGATTTTCATCATCAATCCTTTCTGGCCTGCTGTTTGGGCCATCAGTCGAGAACGCTTAACTTCCGACAGCCGATACGAGATTTACGTCCGAGTCGAGCCGCCGAGCTACGTTGCCCGTGTCGCTCCGAGCGACGGGGCGGTTAAAAACGAGGTAGAGCACACGCAGGACTAACAGCGACATGACCATCGCCCCGATCACGCCACCGATGACCACGGTCGCCAGCGGGCGCTGTACCTCTGCGCCCATGCCGTCGCTGAGCGCCATTGGCAGAAAACCCAGGCTGGCCACGAGCGTCGTCATCAGCACAGGCCGCAGTCGCGTCACGGCAGCTCGCGTCACCGCCTCGTCGAGCGCTAATCCCCGCTGGCGAAGCTGCCGAATGTATGACACCAGGATCATGTCGTCGAGCACCGCGACTCCCGACATGGCAATGAATCCGACGCCGGCGGAAATCGAAAAGGGCATCTCGCGCAGCCACAAAGCAAAGATCCCACCAACCCACGCAAAGGGAATGCCGGTGAAAACTCGCAGTGCATCGACGACGCTGCGATAGGTCAAATAGAGTAGGACAAACACCAGCAGCAGCGCCAACGGCACCACGATCATAAGCCGCCTCTCGGCGCGCTGGAGATGCTCGAACTGGCCACCCAACTCGATGCGGTAGCGGCCGCTGGGGAGCGATATTCTTTCATCCAATTTGCGGCGCACTTCGGCGACGAAGCTTCCCAGGTCTCGACCGCGAACGTTGGAGGTCACGACGATGCGACGCTGGCCCCATTCGCGCGTGATCGTCGACGGTCCTTCGACCGTCTCAATCGACGCCAGCCTAGCTAATGGGATGCGCTCGCCTGACGGCGTCGCTACGAGCAGTTCACTTAGAGCTTCAGAACTGGACCGCAACCGATCGGGCAGGCGGGCTACCAACGGAAACCGCAATTGACCTTCGACGATTTCACCCAGCGGCTTGCTGCCGATCGACTCGATTAGGTCGAGGACCGTTTTCGCTGGGACGCCATAGCGCGCCAACTCCTCTTGTTTGACTTTGATCTGCAACACGGGTTGCCCGGTGACCTGCTCGACGTTGACATCCGCCGCGCCGACGATCGACCGCAGCACGGCTTCAATTTCGCGCCCCTTCTCCACGAGCACGTCGAATTCGTCACCGAAAAGCTTGACGCCAAGGTCTGCCCGTACGCCGGACACGATCTCATTCATCCGCATTTCAATCGGCTGGGCGAAACTGAGCCGAGTACCAGGAAAGTCCCGCAGCAGCCGGTCGAGCTTCTCGGTAAGCTCGGACTGCGTTGCGGCCTTGGTCCACTGCGACCGCGGCTTGAGCGTAATGAAAACGTCGGTCAATTCGACGCCCATCGGGTCGGTCGCCACTTCGGCGGTGCCAATGCGGCTCCAGACGTGCTCGACCTCTTCGGGAAACTCGCGCAAGATCGCGCGCTCCATCTGGGTGTTCGAGCGTATTGATTCGGCGAGATCGGTGCCGGCCAGTCGGACGACGCCGATGGCGATGGCTCCTTCCGAAAGCCTAGGCACGAATTCGGAGCCTAATTGCGGCGCGAGCATGCCAAAGGCGACCGTCAATACGCCGGCCGCCAAAGCGATGACCGCCAGCTTGTGCCGCATGGCGAATTGCAGCACAGGATAATGAATCGCATGGGCCAGTCGCATCAGGAGGGGTTCATGTTCTGCCATCTTTCTCGGCAGAAAGAAGCTGGCTAGTACCGGCATCAA
The DNA here is from genome assembly GCA_035550375.1 of Pirellulales bacterium. GTDB lineage: Bacteria > Planctomycetota > Planctomycetia > Pirellulales > JAICIG01 > DASSFG01. The sequence goes on from DASZPH010000133.1 coordinate 18,781, forward strand.
CGTGATCGACAAAATCATCGAGCCCGCCAGCGCGAAAATGACCGTCAGCGCCATTGGTCGAAACAGCTTGCCTTCAATCCCCTCCAGCGTGAGGATTGGCAAGTAAACGATCATGATAATCAGCTCGCCGAACATCGTTGGCTTGCGCACTTCGACAGCCGCGTCGCGAATAATCTCCAAGTGGCTCTTGCCTGGAGGCGACTTGGATAACCGCCGCACGCAATTCTCGATCATCACAATCGAGCTATCGACGATCATTCCGAAGTCGATCGCGCCGAGGCTGAGCAAGCTGGCAGCAATTCCAAAGCGGAGCATGCCGCAAAAGGCAAACAGCATCGAGAGCGGAATCGCGGCCGCGACGATCAACGATGCTCGAAGGTTGCCCAAGAAAGCGAACAGGACAGCTATAACCAGCAATCCGCCTTCAAAAAGGTTCTTCCGCACGGTATCGATCACGAAGCTTACCAGCTCGGTGCGGTCGTAAACCGGCACGACCTGTGCGTTGGGCGGCAGGTTCCTCTCAATGGCGGCGAGTTTATCCTTCATCGCCCAGGTGACTTCGTGGCTGTTCTCACCCATCAGCATGAAACCCAGCCCTAGCACGACCTCGCCTTTCCCATCTGCGGTCACCGCGCCGCGGCGTATCTCATGGCCGATTGCGACGTCCGCCACATCGGCAACGCGGATCGGCACGCCTTTTTGTGCCGTGACGACAACCCGCTTGATCTCATCAATGCTTGTGGTGCGGCCTACGCCCTGTACCAGCAACATGCCGGTTGATTCACTGATGTTGCCGCCGCCGACGTTGAAATTGTTCCTTGCGACCGCATCAATGACTTCAGAAAATGTGAGTTGATGTTTGATGAGCCGTTCGGGATCGATGCGAATCTGGTATTGCTTCTCGTAACCACCCCAGGTGTTGATCTCCGCGGTACCCGGCACGGTCCGCATCGTCGGCCGAATAACCCAATCGTGGATCGTGCGCAGGTCCGTGACATCCGTCCCTTGGCCGGCCACGACGTAATGAAGCACTTCTCCCAGGCCGGTGGCGACGGGGCCCATCTTCGGCCGTGCGATTCCGTCCGGCAGAATGACGGTGCTCAAGCGCTCATTGATTTGTTGACGGGCAAAATAAAGGTCGACGTTGTCGTCGAACACCGCGACCACCTGTGAGAAGCCGAATTTCGAAACCGATCGCAGGTTGACGATCCCACGTAAGCCGCTCAGCGATTGCTCGATCGGAAACGTGATCTGCCGTTCGATGTCTTCCGGCCCAAGTGCCGGCGCGATGGTGTTGATTTGTACTTGAACGGGCGTGGTATCCGGGAAGGCATCGATATCGATTCGTGACATCGAGATACCGCCGGCGATGATGGCCGCCAACACGCCGGCGATCACCAATAGGCGGTTGCGAAGCGAGAAGTCGATGATCCGGTTCAACAAGTCCATGCCGCCGTGCTCCCGCTTTAGTTACAGCAATCGCAACCCGCACCCAAATTGCTGCGAAGAAGTTGCGCCAGGATAGCCGCGCTGCCTTTGGTGGCGACAACCTCCCCCGGCAGTGCTCCGGCCAGCAATTCGACGTAGCCACCGTCGTGTGCTCCCAGTCGAACCTGCCGAACGTGGAAAATCTTGAACGAGCCCTCTTTCAAATAATCCTTGTCACGGACAAAGACGAAGTGCGCATCGTTGGTTGATTGCACGGCTTCGACGGGCACAACCACTGCGTTCGGCTCTTCCCGCAATACGATTGCGCCACTTCCAAACGTATGGCCACGCAACCGTCCGTCGGCGTTGTTGACAACGACGCGAACCTCCAGCGTGCGCGTGCGAGCGTCGATGCTCGGGTTGATCCATGAGATGTGGCCGTCGGTTTGCTGCGACCCGTCGTCGGAGATGAATCGAACCGGTAATCCGAGCGAGACGTATTTGGCGTCTTCCTGGCGGACATTCAGCAACAACCAGAGGCGGCGCGGGTCAGCCACCGTCAGCAGCGCCTTGGTCGTCTCGACGACTTCGCCGGCGACCACGTCGGAAGTTATGACGACGCCCTCGTAGGGAGCGCGCACTGGGATAAGATTCATCGATCCTGCGCCGGACGGCAACGCCTCGATGCAAGCACGTGGAAGACCCAAGAATCGTAGCTCGTCTTCGAGTTGTTCGAGTTCGTCCTCGTCTATTGCCTCCGGAACATCGAACCCGAAATTGACCAGGGCCTGCCGCGCGGAAGCGATGCTGATTTCGGCCTCTTTGAGCGCCGCCTCGGCCTCGGCGAGCGCTTTCGCGGTCACCAGTTTCTCGCTGGCTAAACTGCGAAGCCGTTGGGCCGTGCTCTGGCGCAGACCGCGCTCAACGATCGCCCGCAGCAACGCTGATTTTCCCTCGCCGACTCGGGCAGAATCGACGATGAGGAGCACGTCACCCGCGCGGACCTCCTCGCCGATTACTTTCAGCACGGCGGCCACCGTGCCGTCGACGCGCGATGAGAGATGCGCCACGCGGGTCGGATCGAACGTCAGTTCGCCGTTGGCAGCGATCACGTCACTCATGCTCCGCTCACCCACAACGTCAACGTCGATGCCGAATTTTGCCGCGCTCTCGGACGAAGGGAATTGAACTCGCTGTTTATGCAATGTGCTCTTGCTGTTGTTCTCCGGCCGTGCCATGAGTTCGAGCGCTGCGGCGGTATCGTACTTCAGCGACTCCGGCTCTCCGCTCAGTTGCGCTAACTCGGGATGGTCGATCACGCATTCGGCGACGCCATGCCTACGGCAAAAGCCAAACTCTAGCGATTTCGGCAGCAAGTCCGCTTTGCATTCGACGCACGAGGAACCCGGGACAAGATGCTCCGAACACCAATCGTCGCGCTCCTGCGACGCGGTTCCGCGCAGTTCCGAAAGAGTCGGCAGCTTCCAGCCGTTGTGATGGCCGATGTAAAGCATAGCCGCCAACGTCGAAAAGACGGCGGCGTTGATAATTTGACCTGCCACCGAGTGCAACCATCGGCGACGGGGATGGGGCGTCGGAGTCGCCTCCAGCCGCGGTTGGCGGATTCGCGTTGGGTTTGTACTGGTCGTGTTCATGTCAATGGTCCTACAAAGTCGCGGGCCAGGGTTCGAGAGCGATCTTCGTTCCTGGGGTGTCTCGGCGCGCAGCGGCGGAACGTCGCGATGATCGCACGATAGCTATCCGGTGGGAGTCACGGACCGTGACCGAACGGTGAACAGCGGCCGTGCGATGCCAGCAAGCCTTAGGAGAGTGGCTCGCGGATGCTTAACAGCGCAGCACGACTGAGGACAGAGCGTCGAGCGCCGGACTAACGGTGGCCCGCGAAGTGTACCATTCCCCACTCGATTCGAAGAGGATGGGTATGGCAACGACCGGCGCGGTTGCTGCGAGCGGCTGCGAGGAAAGGAGTCGAGCAATGCCGACGTCCACAACGACCGCTAGCGACGCCACGGAGATTTGCACGTGCCTGCAGGAACACGGTTCGCTGTCCTGCGCGATGGCCAAGCCGCTGTCACGATGATGCTGGCAACCAGCGCCCCCGTCCTCGCACAATTCGTGGCTTTCTTCACATTGTTCGCCACAGCACTGACAGGTGGCCGGGCCAAAATCGACGCAGGCGGTGGTGCCGCACAAACATAAATAGAGCGAACTGCCGCTCCACGACAGGAGCTGCGCGGCGATAAGTATCGAGCTAAGCAGCTTTTGTGGCATGTTCGTGGTACTTGAACCAATCCGCCTACTCGTTGCACTTTATCGGCTTCGAGAGGGAGCGTCAATCAATGAATCCTGCATTCGTCGGCCTCGGGCGCCGCTGGCTTTAAGCGGTCTGGGCTCTCTGCACGGCGGCCCAACGCTTGTTGGGATAGAGCGGCCACATTGATCCAAAAGTCGTTGGCCGGCCAAACACGCAAACGAGGCCCAACGCTCGCATGGCTTATCGCCCGGCTCGCTCCCGGCTCCGATGGCATACTGCTTTAGCAACCGATTGCCCAGCCATCTGCCTCGACGAATCAGACGCGATGCCTCCTCGCGGAACGTCTGATGCCCTCATTGGGCAGACGCCCCCCAGAGGCATTGAATTGGTAACAATTTGGTAACCGCACTGGCCGTGTCACGCCAATACGACTAAAATACCACCTCGGCGTGGCGGCGACGTAACCGCCTTCTGCATCAACACTTTAAGCGTCATTGCAACGCCAGGCCAACATTACCGCCGCGGCACGCACGCAGGACTCAAAACCTAGCGCGACCGCCGGCTCCGGTGCACGCTGCACCGACTGTGCCCAGTAAGCCGACAATCGGGGACGGCCTAAACCGCGTGAGTGCCGCGAAGCATTTTCGGATTCCGGCCACAGCCGATTCGAGACTGTCCACACCTCGAAAAGAGGCACAAGTCTTAAGAGCCAAGCTCTCGGTCAGGGTATTCGGGGTCGAACTCGGTACATCTCAGAAACTCGCCCCAGACTGGCAGATTGCGCACTAACCCCCAGTCAATGCATGTCATGCGCGAGATTTCCTCGAAACCGATCTTGTCGCCGTATGGGCTTTCCGCCGCCTCCAGATAATCCCACTCCGCCACGTCGTTGAAGACCGCCAGCTTCCAGCCGTTGTCGGTTTCAAACCGCACATAGACCGAGGCTCGGCTATTCACTCGCCAGACTTTCACGCGCCCTGCGGCAATCGCCATCAGGAGCATCGCCAGCCGATCTTCAACGCTACCGCTGGTGTCCCCGCTCATCTCTTTTATTCCTCCCGCCGCTCGGCTGCCTGACGGTCACAACGATCGTCCACTCGTTCTTCGTTGCCAAGATGGGACGGCTCGTAAGGAGTTATGACGAATCCACGCGGGGCGCTCATCCGACGTGGGCTTCTCTTGCAGAAGCGGTCCGGAGTGAAGCAGAGCGCGTGACGAATGCACGAACGCGGCGCAACCGTGACCGCACGCGTCACCTTGGCCCGCGATTATCGAAGAGCCATGATGGTCCGCGGAACGCGAGTTCCAGGGTACAGAATCCGGTACAGAATCGCTGGTAAGGGATGGAAAATACGGTAAAATTTGGACGTTGTCGCAAGCGAGAGGGGAGCGACCTGCATTCCCGAAATGCTTGCCGAATAACGACTTCGCCGTTTCGTGTCCCACGGTTCGCCACCGGCCTCCGGAGCCGAAGGTTACAGGTTCTCGTTTTTCCCCCGGTTTGCCTTTCCGGCAAACCAGTAATGTGCGACCTCCGCGGCGGTGCGCGCAAGCTCTCCATCAAACTGGGCGTTCCTGGGCACCTGTCGCAACTTCAGGTTGCCGTCTTGGGTTTGCGCGCTTCGGTGAAATCGACCGAAGCGTCGTGAGTTGCTCGCGCGCGAGGATCGCCCCGGCGGACGTTGCGAATTGGTTGCGCGCACAGGACGAACCGACCTGGGACACGGAACTCCCCTCGGCAAACCTAGCGTCGGTCGCCTGTCACCTCCCCACGCACGTTGGATTCCTTGCTCGCCGGCAACAAGCTGGTGCAGCAAGTGGGCGGCGTCGATGCGGCAAAGACTGCAGTGGATGCCCTGGCGAAACTGGGCTGAGAAACCGGCCGTAGTCCGGCAGGCTCACTGGAATCCCCAAGTCTGGTTTTTCCGAGGGAGTGCTTGCCCCGCCGCTCTGGCGCTGTCTAATGGCGGGGTGCAAGGCCAGCCACATCCGATGCTTCACTGTCCTCATTGTAGTTGGCCGCTTTCAGCGGACGAGGCACAGTGCCCCCAGTGCCACGGTTTTCTCAAAAGCAGGCTAATCGAAGGGTTGTCTCATCCAGATTCCGAAGTCCGGAAGCGCGCTGCACACGACTTTGTTTTTCTCATACCCGAGGAGGAGACGGTACGGGCACTTGCAACAGCATTGGCGGATCCCATTGAGGGCGTTCGCCGTGAAGCAGGAGTCAACTTGTTCTGTTCCGGCGAAAGCGCCAGACACGCCGTTCCTGAGCTTATCGCGGCCCTTGACCATCCAGACGTGTTTATCCGGCGCACCGCAGCAGCAGCACTGTCGAATGTTGGTCCAGAGGCCCGCAGCGCCTTGACCAAGCTCAATGAGTTGCGAGACACGACGGACAGTTTATTTCGCGCTTGGGTTGCCGAAGCGATCCGCCGGCTCTCCTGACTTTTCTGGGCAAAGTCACCGACTTTCTGGGCAAAAGGGACTTTTTAGGCAAAGCCCGTTCCAGCAGATGAAGACCCGTGATGCCTGGTAGCGGCGAGCCGTGGACGATAAAGAGGGCTGTCGTGTTCTTGCTGGCCTGTCTGGCACTGTCCCGTATAAGGTCAAAGGCGAAGTCTCCACTTGGGCAGCGTTTGGTTCTTGAGGCCAGAGGAAGCCATTTGCTGCCAGGGCGTGACGGCTGCCGGTGGCTAACCCGCACAAATCTACATTCGGTCCAAAGCAGGTTGGGACCGGTCCCTTGCGCGCTCAGGACGCGCCCTCCTGAGCGCGCTGGCCGGGTCGTTTCGGGCGCTTCGGTGGTGGGCACCGAGGGGCACAAGGAGCACCCGCCGGGGTGCGTCGGTCGATGTATCCGACGCGTCGTGGCCGCCAGTCATCCCTTGCTTGATAACCTGCGAGTCACTTCTTCTTGAGAACCTATCCGAATACTGAACGCATAGGCACTGGCACGCCACATGCAAATTGAGGGTCGCGTTTCCTCAAAATGCATGGAGGTGTGACCAATGAACGAAAGGCCCGCGTCAAAGTTTCACCAGGTTTCCGATGATCTCTGGGAGCGGATCGAATTGGTCCTCCCAGTTTACAAACGCAGCCCCAAAGGCGGGCGCCCGCGCTTGCCGGTGCGGAACGTGGTGAATGGGATCCTGTATGTTTTACAAACCGGTTGCCAGTGGAAGGCGATGCCCACGCAGTTCGGTTCGGGGAGCGCGATCCACGAGTATTTCCAGGAGTGGGTCGAGCTGGGTGTGTTTGAGGAGCTGTGGCGTCTAGCCCTGACCGAATACGACGACCTAAAAGGGATCGACTGGAAATGGCAGAGCATGGACGGGGCGATGACCAAGTCGCCGCTGGGTGGGGAAAAAAACCGGGAAAAACCCGACCGACCGCGGCAAGTTGGGAGTCAAACGCTCGACGCTCATCGATGGCCGTGGCGT
>DASZPH010000134.1:0-6996 GCA_035550375.1 Pirellulales bacterium
ACGCACGCACTCTTGGCTCAACCGCGCCCGGCGGTTACTCACTCGCTGGGAAAAGAAAGCCGCGAACTACATAGGCTTCTTGCATCTTCAGTTTGCGATCATCGCCCTGCGGACCGCAGGGGTAATCGGATAGGCTCTTAGTCTCGTTCGCGCGCCTTGTGAGGTTCCCTGTCGCTCGGTGCACGACTGATCCGCTCAAAGTAACGCTGAAAGCCGAGACCGAATTCGCCCTTGATGTAAGGCCAGTATCGTTGCATCGTGGGAGAGCGCGCCCAATGCTGCAAGACGTCGACCCAACCCATTTTTTTCGCGTGATCGTCGTACTCGTCGAGTCCGACCTGGGCGAAGGCGATCTCCATGACTTGCAGCAATCGCAGCACCATGTGCAGTTCGGTCGGCGACGTCGGCCCCGGAAGCTTCTCGAAGACCGCTGAATAAAGTTCATGGCTTAACTCAGTCAGTTTGGGGTCGGTGCGCAGCGCGTCTTGAACGGCGAGATACTGTTCTACTGATTTGTAAAAGTCCTCCGCTGTTCCGCCTGGCAGCGGAACCCATTCGTTGTACAGGTCGTGGAACAGGGCGGGGATATCCCAATGGCCAATCGTGTCGCCGTGAGGTCCGACTTCGCCCCTTCGCTCGCCAAGCATGTTGCCGGCAACGTGGTAGCCCAGCGCGCGATAGCTCTCGAACTGCGCTTCGCTGAAGAACTGGTCGACCGTAGCCTCGTGTGGGAAATCCGGATGACTTGCCGCGTATTGCCGCACATCGGCAGGTTCATCGCCGGTCAGCGAGGCTTTGATGTACAGCAGCAGCCCGTCATGCTTTTCCTTCTGCTCTCCGTCGTGAACGTCACTATAATAAATTCTTCCGGCGACGCAGTGACATTTGCGGCGGCCCTTGGCAGGCAGATTGCAGACGTCGATCTGTATGCGCACGCCGAAATCGGTGCGGCATTTGCGTATAGCGCCGGCGAGATCTTCGAAATGATACTGGGGGTCGGCGCTCGCGTCGCACACAATGATGTACTTGCAGCGTCTGCGTACTAACTCATAAAGGCCGAGATTCTCGAAATGCCCGCCGTCGGAAAGGTAAACGAATTTCGACGTATCGTTGGTAAGGCCCAGCAACTCGTCCATGAACCATGGTCCCGGTCCGGGTCCGCGCGCCTGCCAGGTCTTGGGTCCCGATCCTCCCCAATTGTAGTTCGGATTCTGGATCCACCAACCGAGCCGCATATTGAAGACCGCCATCACTGCAGTCAGTCCTGGCGATGAATGATATCCCATATTCGGACTTGCTGCGGCACCGCTGATCGCCATCGCGCGGCCTAACGTGAGGTATTCATCGGCGTCCTCGCACAATGTTGCGTAGCCCGTGGTCTGACTGCCGCAATGACGCGGCGAAAGCACGAAAGACACGGCTTTGCGATCCTGCCAGGCGAGTTCCGCGCCGGAAACCATGTTGAGAGCCGTGTTGATGAGGAGGTAAGGGCCCCAATAGGTGGTCGGCTTAACGCGGCCGTCGCCCCCACTCTCGTAGCCGATGGTCAGCAATCTGAGCGGCAGGTCGTCGTCCGCGTCCATGCCCGTCATTCGGTCCTCAACTCGGGCCGGCATTTGAACTCCCGTCGATGCGCCTTTCGGCTTTCGCTGATCCCACTGCGACTTATAGCGAGATGCCCCGAGATAACAACGCACCAAGCGGTTGGCGTAAAGCGCGTGGAGCGAAAAGAGATTGACGTCGACGCACAGCATCAGCACCAAGATGCCCATCGCGCATACGCCGCCAAGCCACAAGAACCTGGTCATATCGAGGTTGTTAACGACGGCCCAAACCTGGGGCACGAGTCGAGTGGGGGCTTTCTCCCAAGGCTCTGGTCCGAGAAATTCGGTCGTCGCCACGGACGCGAAGACAGCCAAACCCGCGATGAAGATATAAGGCACCAGGGCCCCGAACCATTCGATCAGTCGACTTGCCTTGCCAGCTCCCGTCGCGCGGCTGCGACCGGCCAAAGCTCCCAGCGCGGTCGCAACAAACCAGCTTGCGAACGACCCCCAGCCGACTGCGGCGCGTGTATGAAAATAGTCCTGAGCTTGATAAAAGGCATATTGCCCTCCCAGGGTCAGGCCGAAGACGCCGAGCCAAATTACGGCGTAGATCAAGCTCCAGGCGCCGATGCGCGACCAGTACTCGCGTTCCGGCTCCGAGAGCGACCTCCCCAAGATGCCTATCTCTGCAAACGCGCCGACCACAAAAGCGAGCAGAACCAGCGGTGGTCCCAAGGCCACGGTAAGGGAAGGGGATTGCGGGTAGCCCAAGTACGGCCATATGACTTTGGCGAGAAACACGACCAGCAGGAGCCCGACCACGGCGCCACACACAACCCCTGCGAGTATTTCGCGCAATGCCTTTCGCGCTGCGTTAAGGATCTTCTCGCGTTGGATTTGGCTCAGCAGCACGACGAGGTTGATCAGCCCATAGGTCGAGCCGAATACGAGAGCCAGCACACTTACGGCTCCCCAAGGCGTTTTTCCGTCTCTTGCCTCTTGTAGCGATTTATTTTCAGGTCGTAAGTACAAAACGTCGGACAAGACGGGAAGCCGCAAGTCCTGCTTGCTTATTCGCGTGCCCTTCTCGATGTGCGCCGTGGGCGTCGAGTAGAGCCAAGAGATCGAGAGCGCCCCCACTAAGAAAGGCACAAGGACGAGCGCGTGCGTTTGCGCTAATCCGATCTCGCGGCTGGCGCCAGCTGTCGGAAGCTTGCCGTTCCGCCGCCTCAGTAGCTCCCTTGCGACCATGACAATGGCTACGAGGCAGCACACAATTGCGACGACGAGCATAATCCAGCGAATGATCTCTGTTTCCGTAAAGCCGCCTCGATTCCAGGTAACGATTCCGTTCCAATTGAAAAACCAGACGAGCAACCGTGTCAGCAGCAGAGCGGCGACCGCCGTGAAAAACAGCAGGAGCTGGTTGAGCAGGAGATTGCGCAGGTAGATGGCAATCAACGTCCACGAATCTGCCGAGAAGAAGCCGAACTGCGGCGAAAGATACCGAGTGTAGGCGCGTAGGTGATGAATTGGCTCCGGCTCATTATCGACGGCCCTACCTTTTTCAAGCGTCGCCCTCTCGGCCTTTGCCTCGTCCGTCCGCTTGGGAATCAATTGCTGCTCGACGTTGTTAAAGACCTCAGGTGCTCGCCTATGTCCTTCGCGTTTGAGCCATGCGGCTAGCCAGGCGCCGATGTAACCTCCGCCGGAGACGGTCGATAGATAATCGACGTGTCGCAACAAGCCGTATCGAGCCAGTTGTTGCAGCACCCCTAAGTTGAAGGACGCGCTCCGAATGCCGCCGCCGGAAAACGATAGTCCGAAGAGTTCTTGATCGAGCGCGAATTCTTGCAGTTTCCTTTCGTCGGATTCTTGCGGAACCTTGCCGCAATCCTGGGCTAACGCCCTCCGGCGCACTGCGATGCACGCCAGCTCGCGTTCGAATACCTCCCGAAAGGATGCGCTTCCCATTGTTTCCACCCCTCAGAGGAAGACTGAGTTGTGCCGCCGATTGGGCTAGACGAGTTATTTACCTACTTCAACGAGACGGATTCGCGATCGCTCGCAACATGCTTCTCCGACGACGCGACGCCAACCCTGGACTGCGTCGGTTCGTAACCTGCGGGCGACACTTCCGGTGGGTGTGCTCTGGCAATTCCGGTGCCAATGATTTTTTCCAGAAAGACCAAGCCAGTCTCGAAGGCGACTCAGCATGACCCTTTCTGTTTGGCAACCGAAATAAATCATCCCGCAGATCATTTCCTCGGCCAGTCCCATCACGCGAGCGGCCTGCCCGGCGCAGACGCGTTCGAACACCTGAACTTCCAGAAAACGGTTGCCCGAATTGAGTGTGCCGCACTGATCAACGCCTCGCTTGAGCGCGCGATCGCTGACGTTCTGCGGCGCTGCTCCGTCCAGCCGGTCACGAGCCTCGGTGTACTGGATGTCGCGCTCGACGGCGAGCTCGCGTCCGATCAGCCCTGGCGGCCCAGTCTCCGTCAGCGAGCGAAGTTCGCTGGGACAAAAACGGTACTTGCCGCCCCGGCCGACACCGGTGGGGATCCGCCGAAATAGGTCGTCGATCAGTCCAACCAGATGCGGTTCTACGTCGCCGGAGGTCGGGTTCGAACGCAGCAGCTGATGTCGTAACCCACCCCGCCCGGCGAAATCACGCCGCCTTCCAAAGCATCGGTGCAGAACCCATGTCCCCAGTGAATATAGGGGAATGGCCAGGCTGGCCTATTGGATGCCGGGAATAAAAGCGACGTTGGCCACTTGTTCCAACGCCTGGTCGCAGCCGATCAACTGCTTCAATCGTTCTGTCAACGTAGACCGGGACCTACTCTGTAGGCCATCGTGAAACCCAAGGGCGGCACGCCCTCCCAAGGCAAGCGGCTTGGTGTGCCCCTAGAAAGTGCCGCTCTGCAGCTTATAGCAAGTTCGCACGTCGGGCATGCGCCGAGCTTCTGGCGAACGCTGTGCTCATTTGACACATCGAGCGCGCCAATAAGCGCAGCGCGACGGGTCAACGCATCTGCTCGCGCGTCGCTGGCGGTGCCTTAGGAAACAGCTTCCCCGTGGCGGCCAACATCGCCTGCTTGCCCGTGAATCGCTGCCATCGGTCGATCATGACGTCGGCGCAGAGTGGGTCGAGCTCCATCAAGAAGCCGCGCCGGCCTGTCTGTTCCGCGGCGATCAACGTCGAGCCACTTCCACCGAACCGATTGAGCACAGGCGCGAGCCCAACCCCAGCTTCGAGCCCTGCCGGGATAATCCTTCGAACGTCGAGCAAATACTGGCCAGAGTAGGTCAGACGAGCCCGGGAATCGGCTGGCCGCCTTCAGTAACGATCGGCACCGGGCGGCCTTGCGGGTTCATCCAGTGAGCGTCAAGGTCGATGCCCAGATGTCGAAAGACGGTAGCGGCTAGGTCGGAGGGGCGCACACGCCCATCTTGTACGTCGTAGCCCTTGCGATCGGTGCGGCCGATCACTTGCCCGCACGGCACTCCACCTCCGGCAACGAGCATCGACATGCAGTTCGTCCAGTGGCCGCGCCCGGCGTCGACGGTCATGATGGGCGTGCGACCGAACTCACCCATCATCAACACCAACGTCGAATCGAGGAGGCCGCGCTGTTCCAGGTCGGTAACGAGCGCATACATCGCACGGTCGATCGTCGGCAGAATGGGAGTAAGCCCTTTCTGAATGCCTCCCCAGGGCGGCACATTGTCGCCATGATGGTCAAAGTAGCCCCAACGTCCGCTTACCAGCACGTAGGTTACGCCCGCCTCGACCAACCGCCGGGCAAGCAACGCCTTTTCCCCCACGCTCACGCGGCCGTACAGATCTCGCATCGCGTCTGATTCTTTGCCGAGATCAAATGCGTCTTTGGCGCGCGCTGAGCTGATCATGTCGAAGGCCATCTGGTGGTAGTGGTCGACTTGCTGCATCGTCGTGGCCCGGTCGAGGCTGCGCTCGAGCCGGTCGAACTGCCGCCACAACTCAGCCCGGTCTTGCAAGCGCGGCACGTTCAGTCCGTCCACCAACGCCAAGCGACTGCCCAACTCGCCGCCTTTGACCGGCTCATAGTCCTGACCCAGGTGACCGGCGCCCCACACATCGGCCTTCCAAGAATCGGCCAGGCCCACAAAAGCCGGTAGGTCGGGCACATTGGGACCACGGAATTTCGCGACCACCGATCCCATCGACGGATATCCCGCGCCATCGTTGCCGTCGTCGGTGCGGCGAGCCAGGGCGTTGCCTGCCTGCATCGTGATCGGTGTGTGGTTGCTGGCCGAGCAATCGACCGAGCGGATGATGGTGAGCTTGTTCATGATGCTGGCTTGCAGCGGCAGGTGTTCGCACACCTCGATGCCCGGCACCTTGGTGCCGATCGTCTGATAGGGCCCGCGGATTTCGATCGGGGCATCCGTCTTCGGATCCCACATGTCGATATGGCTTGGGCCGCCGGACAGCCAGAAAACGATGACCGTCCGTTTCTCGGCAGCCCTGCCATTGGTGGCCGCTGTGGCAGACAATCGCAAGGCGTCTGCGAGTGAAACTCCCGCGATTCCGGCCACGCCAGTTTGCAGAAACCAACGCCGGCCGACGCGAATTAAGTCGGTGGGCGCCGGGGCGAGCGGATTGACAGCGGTTCGTTGAACGTGGTGGGCGTTGTGCGACGCGAGGGAACAACGACGCATAGCGATAGCTCCTTGCAAGGCATCGACGTCCAATCAGTAGACGTTACGGCGGCACCGGTCAAGAGATGGGTACTCATTGCGGCTCAGAGCTCGGCGCGCGTGGAGCGCCGATCATGTCGAACGTGATCGTCTTCCCTTCTCGCTCGGTGCCTCTGACCGGCGCCTTTGAGGGGCCGGATACCGAACTTTCTTTGCCGCCCGCGGGCATCCAAGGTAGATTGGTCTCTGTGGTCGCTCCCTCATTACGAGCATCACTAATGTTCGGCAGAGCCGCATTCGAAGCCACGCGTCGCACGTTCCTGCAAGCGGGCAGCCTGGGAGCGCTGGGCCTCGCGCTGCCTGATCTGCTGGCGGCTCGTAGCGATTCTGCAGCGGCGCCCGCCCGTGCGAAGAGCTGTATCCTGCTGTTTGCGACGGGCGGCCCGGCTCAACAAGAAACCTTCGATCCGAAACCGGATGCCAACGAAGGCTATCGCGGTGAGTTCAAACCAATCGCCACCAGTGTGCCCGGTGTACAAATCTGCGAGCTCTTGCCACGCATGGCTCAGCAGGCGCATCTCTACGCCATCGTGCGATCTACTTGGCATGGCAGCGACACGCACGGTGTCGGCGTCCACTACAACCTCAGTGGATTGAAGCATGCGCCGCGGGCTCAAGGCGAGCCGCAGAATTCCAGGCTTGACCCGCCCTCAATCAGCGGCGTCATGCGCCAACTGCGGGGTGATAGGAACGGATTGCCTGG
>DASZPH010000135.1:0-39881 GCA_035550375.1 Pirellulales bacterium
CGAATCGGCTCAATCTTCTCGCGACGGCCACGTGCCTGCTGCTGCGGGCGCGGTTGCTCGACAGCCGGCTCGTCGCGTTGGATCCCTCTCTCTTTGCCGGCGGGAGGCACCTTGGCAGCGGCCGCAGCCTTGCCGATTCGCGCCGGGCTGGCTGCCTTGGCTTCGTCAGCCTCCGGCGATTTCGGGCCCTTCTTGCTCAGTTTCAAATCGTCTTTGACCGCAAAAGCACGCAAGCCGCCGGATCCAACCACCGGCGCCACGTTGTTCGTGGGCACGCCGTCGTTTGTGGAAACCGCGCCAATGGTCGAAGTCGAGCGACCGGCTTCGTCGTCCCGCACGTTGAACATTCCGCGCCCCATCGCCGCCGAGGGCACCGGAATTACCAGGTCAGCCACGGGGTAGACGCGCGTGCTGAGCAGGTTCTCCGCCTCGGTCTTGCTCGTGATCATGAGCACCTCATTGCGGATCACGTAGGTCAGGTCGAGCTCGCTGAGCAACAGCTTCAGGGCCGATCGGAGCGTGATTCCCTTGATGCTGCGCGTAATCGGCGTGTCGCTGCCCACGCCTGCGTCGCTGAGGGCCTTGCCGTCCAGTTGGATATTAATCTCGTGGCGCTGTTGCAGGTATTCCACGACGTCCTCGAGCGGCTGATCGGCGAAGTCGAGCTCCGTCTTTTCGTCGAGTGCCGCCAGAATCTTGGCCTCGTTCGGGCCATGCTGGGTCAAGTCGACCGCCTTGTATTTCTTGCGCCGCTCGGTGAGCAACTGCCACACCTCGGGATCGGGATAGAGAATGGGCGGCTCGTCGGCCGTCGGCACGTGCGACAGCTCGATCTGAAAGCAGGCGTCGACGAAGCCCTTGCGCCGCATGTCGAGCACGGCGAAGGTGTCGGCCTGGTAGCCGACCATGCGGGCGGTCAGCTCGGCGCCTCGCAGACCGGGCCTGCCTGGCTCGATCTCCTCGGCGATGTCGGCTAGCGCCTCGGCGTCGCGGTAGCGCTCTTCATCCATCAGGGCTCCAAACCGAGCCATGAGCTGGTCCACCTTCTGCTCTTGCAGAAAGAGTTCACGGTTGATTCGTTCGCGGGCCTCTCCTTCGGCGGCGATTTGCTGCCGCTGCAAATCCTGCTCGGTCTTCTGCACCAGCTTGCGGCTGGCCAAACGCAGGGCGGCCTCAATCTTGTCGACGAGCTGGGCGCGCACCTCCGGGGCAAGCTCGGCGGTGTGCTGCACCTTGTCGAGGAGCAGCTTCAGCCAATCGCGGGTTCCTTCCGGGTCGACCCCCATGGCGGCACTGGCCTGATTCAGGGCGTTGTTCACCTCCACTCGCAAAAAGCCTTGCACAACCCGTTGCTGCCGTTCGACCTCATCGAGCAACTCGCCGTCGGCCGCTTCCGCCGCATCGCCCTCGGCGGATATCGAGGGCTCGTCTTTGGTCGGAGCACGTGCCAGGCGCAAATCGCCGGCAGCCGGCTGGCGTGCCCGCATGGCCGCCGCGCGGACGGTGGCCGCGGCCGCGTTGTCCGGATCAAGCCGCTCGGCTTCCCGGGCTAGCTGCGCGGCGTCGTCCGCGTGGCCCACGGCCATCGCTCGTTCGCCCATCGCAGCCAACTGTTGCGCGCCGTAGGTCACCCATCGTCGCAACTCGCTCAGGCCCGCGCTCCCGACCGTGGGCAGTGCCACGCCGTCTGTCTGGGCGGCGACCTCGACGACCTTCGCCAGATAGCCGTTTTCGGCCAGCGACTTCTCGGGCACGACGTTCCAGCTCAGCTTGGTCGGCTTGCCCGCCAGTTCCGCCTCGATTTCGACGGCCAGCGGCTGGCCGGCCTCGATTGCCTGCGGATCGATGCTGCCCACGAGCACGCTGTCTCGATCGAGTCGCAACGGCGGTGCCTGCCGCGGGTAGACGTCGGTCATGGCTGGAGGCATGTGCACCGCTACGGGCCAGATCACGGCCCCGCGTAAGATGGCCGCCAGATCGCTGCCGACCTGCTTCTCGCCGACGTTAGCTTCGTCCGACACCAGCATGCCGCCCGTGTGGTTGGCCAGCGCGGCCAGCAGAGCTCCGTTGAGACGCGGGCCGATCGCGTAGCTGCTGAAATTGACTCGCTGCTGAGTGTACTGTCCCACGATTCTTCGGATCGTTCCCAGCGGCAGGAAACTCGCGGTGCTCACGCCGTCGCCGATGTAGACGACCGACCGCGCGCGTCCGGCTTCGGCGTTCTGGTAGACCGCCAGCGCTGAATCGAGCGCTTCTTGCATGTCGGTCGAACCGAGCGGCACCCGGCGTTCCAGAGCCGCCAGCGCCTGGTTGACAGCGCCGCCGGACGGAGCGACCAGCGATTCCGTCAGACGTACCGCGTTAAGGTCGACGGCGAGCAGTGCCACGCGATCGTCCGGCGACAGGCTTGCCAGCAGCGATCGCAACACGCCCAGGCCCTTAACGCGGTAAGGGCCAACCTGGCTGGCCGACGTATCGAAGAGGATGACGACGTCGTGCGGTCGGTTCGCGGGCTGCGAGACTTGTGGCGACAGCTTGAGCGCGAAATAGGCTTGTCCGTCGGGTTTGGTAAAGGTCTCCAGCACGGCGGCCTTGGCTGAGGGCCTGCCCTCGGCTGCGGCTGCAGGTTCGGCCCACTCGTTCAGCCCTAGGGCGAAGACGAAGAGTGACGCCAAGCATGTCGACGGGAATCGACCAACGAGAGACATGTTCGAGCTCCAACAGAAATGGTCGCGCGGCGCCAAACGACGGCAGCGAGGCGCAGACGAAGCCTGATCTCCATCCGAACAAACGGTGACGGACGACAACCGATAGTTTATTTCATCCATGCCTGTTATGCCAACAAAAAGAGGCAATCCGTCTCTTAATTTTTTTCATCGCCCAAATCGGGCTTAAACGGTGAGCCCGTCGAACAAAATAAGCCGGGTTGGGAGGGAGCCGGCAGACCCCCTCTGTAGAGTTAATCCGTCTGCGGGCTGGCGCTGCGCTCGTGGCAATAGGCAAGCGGCGAAGCGGTCGCTAGATTACGAAGTGCTAGCACTTCGTATCGCTTTTTCGGCGGCAACGCCCGCCGGCAATGGAATGCCCATGAATTCCCGCCCTTTCGTCCACCTCCACTGTCATAGTCACTACAGCCTGCTCGACGGCGCCAGCCCGATCGACGCCCTGATCGACCGGGCCCAATCGCTGGGCATGAACGCCCTGGCCCTGACCGACCACGGCAACCTCTATGGTGCCCTGGAATTCTACCAAAAGGCCAAGGCGGCGGGCATCAATCCGATCGTGGGATACGAGGCCTACATCGCCCCCGGGAGCCGCTTCGATAAAGAGGTCAGCAAGAACGAGGAAGCAAGCTACCACCTGACGCTCCTGGCCCAAAACCGGACGGGATTCAAGAATCTGGTGCGCCTGGCCTCGTCGGCCTTTTTGGAGGGCTTCTATCGCAAGCCGCGAATCGACAAGGAACTGCTGGCGGCGCACAGCGAGGGCCTGGTCTGCCTGAGCGGATGCGTGTCGGGGGAACTCAGCCGAGCCCTGTTGCGCAACAAGGCGGCCGAACCGGATCTTGACGAAGCGGCGCAAATTGCCGCCTGGTTCCACGCGCTGTTCGGCGATCGCTACTTCGTCGAGATTCAGAACAACGGCCTGGACATCCAGCGCTGGGCCATGGAGGGGGCCGTCGCGGTCGCCAGCCGCATGGGCCTGCCGCTGGTGGCCACCAGCGACGCCCATTATGTGAACCGCGAAGACGCCGAGGCCCAGGACGTTCTCCTGTGTATTAACACGGGCAAGTTCCGCACCGACAGTAACCGTATGCGGATGGAGGGGAACGAGTTCTATTTGCGCGGCCCTGAGGAGATGTACGGAGCGTTTCCCGGCTACGAAGAGGCCGTGGCCCGCAGCCAGCAGATTGCCGACAGCGTGGCGATCGACCTGGAGTTGGGCAAGCGGCATTTTCCGGCCTTCGCCGTCCCCGCAGAAAAGACGGCCACCGACTACCTGCGCGAGCTCTGCCTGGAGGGACTCAAGCGGCGTTACGCCGACATCCCGGAAATGTGGGCCGACGGCGAGTTGGCTCCCGTCGTGATAGAGCGGCTGGAGCGCGAACTCGACGTGATCAACAAGCTCGGCTTCCCGAATTACTTTTTAATCGTCTGGGACTTCGTTCGATTCGCGGCGTCGCGGAGCATTCCGGCGACGGCCCGTGGTTCGGGCGTGGGCGCGCTGGTTTCCTACGCCCTGGGCCTAAGCCACGTCTGCCCCCTGAAATACGACTTGCTCTTCGAGCGTTTCCTCGACATTAGCCGCCTGGAAGCGCCGGATATCGACATCGACTTCTGCAAGGACCGCCGCGGCGAGGTCATTCAATACGTCAAGGATAAGTACGGCGAGGAAAACGTCGCCCAGATCGGCACGTTCGGCACGCTGGCGGCCCGCGCCGCCATCCGCGACGTCGGCCGGGCGCTGGGCCTCCCCATTCCGCGCGTCGACGCGATCGTGGCCATGGTGCCGGAGACGCTGGGCATCGAGTTGAAGGAGGCACTGGAGCAGAGCGAAGACCTGAAGAAGACGTACAACAACGACCCCGAAGTACGCGAGTTGCTCGGTCTGGCGATGAAGATCGAGGGGCTGGCGCGCAACGTCGGCACGCACGCTGCCGCCGTCGTGATCGCCGATCGGCCGCTTACCGAATACGTCCCCCTGCAGCGCGTGACGGGCAAGGAAGAAATCATCACGCAGTGGGCCATGGGCGACGTAGAGCGGGCCGGCCTGTTGAAGATGGATTTCCTGGGTCTGCGGAACCTGACCATTCTTTCCAAGGCGGTCGACCTGATCGAGCAAGCGACCGGCACACGAGTCGATCCTTACAAGTTTCCGCTCGACGACAAAGAGACGTTTGCCCTACTTTGCCGCGGTGAAACGAAAGGCATCTTCCAGCTCGAAAGCGGCGGCATTCGCGACCTGCTGCAGCGGATGAAACCCGACCATTTCCGCGACATCATCGCCACCAACGCCCTCTATCGCCCCGGGCCGTTGGAAGGGGGCATGGTCGACGACTACATCCAGGTCAAGCACGGCCGCAAGCAGGCCGAATACAAGCACCCGGTGATGAAGGAAGTCCTGGAGGAGACCCACGGCGTGATGGTCTACCAGGAGCAGGTGATGCGCATCCTGAACCGCTTGGGGGGCATCGATCTTCCCAAGGCCTATACCTGCATCAAGGCGATCAGCAAGAAGAAACTGGAGACGATCGCCAAGTTTCGCGAGCAGTTCGTCGAGGGGTCGGTGGCCCAAGGGCTCTCCAAGCACGAGGCCAGCGAACTGTTTGGCATGATCGAGAAATTCGCCGGCTACGGCTTCAACAAGAGCCACTCAACCGCCTACGCCCTGATCGCATACATGACGGCCTATCTCAAGGCCCATTATCCGGTCGAGTTCATGGCTGCGCTTTTGTCCGGCGACATCCAGGGACGCAACTTCAAGAAAAAAGACTCCCTCGTCGAACACCTGGAAGACTGCCGCCGGATGGAAATCGACGTCCTCCCCCCCAACGTCGCTCGCAGCGAGGGGGACTTTACCGTCGTCGAGGGCAAGATCCTGTTCGGGCTCTCAGCCATCAAAGGGTGCGGTGGACAGGCGGCCGACGTGATCAGCGGCGAACGCAGGGCGAACGGGCCGTTCCGCGACCTGTTCGACTTTTGCGAGCGCTGCGATCCTGCGGGGGTGAACCGAACGGCCATCGAGTCGCTCATCAAGGCGGGCGCGTTTGACTCCTGCGGCGGAAGCCGGTCACAATGGATGGCCGTGCTCGACAAGGCGCTGCAAGCGGGCGCTTCGGCGCTGGCCGACCGAAAGAGCGGCCAACGCGGGCTCTTCGACGACGGGGCCGACGAACCGGCTGCCGCCAAACCGATCCTGCCCGACGTTCCCGAATGGCCCGAACGCGAAAGGCTGGCCAACGAAAAGGAGGTGCTCGGCTTCTACCTCTCCAGTCATCCGCTGACCGAATACCAGGCCACATTCGACACCTATTGCACGCACAACACGGCGACCGCCGCGACCCTCCCGCACAAGAGCGAAGTGCTGCTGGGGGGCATGCTCAGCGCCATCAAGTTCGCCCATTCCAAGAACCCCAAGCCAGGGGCCCCGACCAAATACGCCATGTTCGATCTGGAAGACATGGCCGGCATCATTCGCTCCATCGTGTGGCCCAGCGATTTTGTGAACATCGGCCATCATGTCCAGGCCGATCGCGTGTTGGCCGTCCGAGGAACCATCGACAAGCGGCCCGGCAGCGAAGAGGCGAACCTGATCGTCAACGAGTTGATCCCCCTGGAAGACTTGAAGGCTCGCTTCACCAAGGGGATCCGTATAACGGTCGACGAGCAAACGCACGGTGAGAAGGCGCTTGAGCGGCTGCGCGAGATTGTGCGCGGTTATCCGGGTAAATGTGAGCTGCAGCTTGCTCTGCAGTTGGCCGACGGCTGCAAGGTCTACTGCCGTTGCGACGAGGTCCGCGTCGAGCTGAACGACGAAATGCGTCGACGAATCGAAGAAGTCGTCGGCGCTGAAAACTTTCGCACCTTCGCCACGCAACCCGCCTCCAAACCGTCCCGGGTAGCGATGGGTGCTCGCGCCACCAACGGAAAGCGACACGCCGCGACGGGCTCGCACTAGTTCATGTCTGTGGCCGCGCTTGGCCTACGGCTGCGCGGCCCGGTTCAGCAGGTCGTCGGCTCGTTTCAGCAGAGCCAGGCCCGAATCGGACAAAGAACTTCGAGGACTCTCAGGGTCGCAGGCCACGAACCGTCCATGACAATGCTGGCAAGCAACTTGCCGGCCCAAGTACTCGACGCGGACCCGCAGGCTGCGGCCGCAGGTGGGGCAAGGCTGGACGAAGTGAGTACGTTGCACCATTAGATTTACTCTCCTGACGACAATTCTGGGCGTGTTCGCTGCCGGCCTTCCGGCGCAGTGCGGTTCACGCCGCTTCTTCATCGAGAGCTCACCGAGTCGGTCCATGGCCCGAAATCCCTGCTCTCGACGGCGCTTTTCTCCCGACCACCACCCTATTCCGAAATTCCATGGGGTAGCACTGCCCGCCTCCGATCTCAGCGGCGGGCGACGCCCAATCTACACTTTCAATCCACCGCCCCGATGTCCTGACTGAACGCCTTTTGCACCAGATCGGCCTCCCCCAGTTGATGCGCTTCAAGCCGCTGGCGGAAGTTTTCAAACGTCATCTCGGCCATTTTCCAACACTGAGGCCAACGATGGCGCTCCACGTCCAGTTCACACTGCTCGATCAGGTGACTCAACTCGGCGAAGAGGGCCGCATGATCGCTTTTCAACTCGTCAGCGCAACGGCAGAGGGAAGGCACATTCTCGGCGACTTCGCGCAGGTAACCGTCGCACTCCTTAAGCGCGAACATCATTCCGATATGCTCGCTCAACTCGTCCAACGCTTCCAGCAAACGCACGGCACCACTGACGCGGCCAACGCGGTGCTCTCGAAAGAGCTGGTCAACACGCGCCAAATGCAGGTCGAGCTGCCGTTGCTCGTCGCGCACCTCCTTGCTTACAACCGAAAGTTTGACTCCGGCGGTCATCGAAGCACGCATTCCTTTTTCAAAGGGACTCCAACCCTCCTGCCCCGGATCGAACCGGGCTGTCCTCCGTCGCCGACGCCCCTTGTCGTCTTGTCGCTTGTACGCCGTCTCCTGGCTTGCCTTCTGGGCGGGAAGTTCCTTGCTTGTCGCCGCTTTGCTCTTGCCGGCGCCCAGCGCACGGCCAAACCCGCGGATGTGCCGCCGTGGCACGCGGAAAGCCATCGCACATGAAGGCGGAAAGAGGTGCAACGATCCCGGCGATGCGCCGCCCTCCATCATGCTCGACGAGGCGGTCGGTTACCTATCGCTCATTGACAGACCGATGGGTAACTTTAAGAACTTGCCGGGACGCCAGTCAACAACCCAATTCGCGTGCCAATGGTCTTTGCTTTACCGCTGGGCGCCCTTTGAACCACGTGGAACCGCGACGGGACGCAACGTAATGTTCGACTATATCAGCCTTTGCGTCGTTGCGGCCGTTGCCGGGGCGATCAATTCGGTCGCCGGCGGCGGTACGCTGCTGACGTTTCCCGCCCTGATCTCCGCGTTGGGCGGTTCGGCCGAGGCGGCCGTGATCGCCAACGCCACGAGCACGGTAGCCTTGTTTCCCGGCTCGTTGGCCGGCATGGCCGGATATCGCCGCGAGCTGGTTGAGGCCCGGTCGTGGGCTAAGTTGCTGCTTTTACCCAGCTTGGTTGGCGGCCTGATCGGCTCGCTTCTGCTGATACGGCTTCCGGCTGAGTCGTTCAAGGTGCTCGTCCCGTGGCTGATCCTGACGGCGGCGGCACTTTTCTGGCTGCAGCCGCGGATTGCGCGCGCCATCGGCCTCGGGTCGGGCGACAACACGTCCGGGCCGCGATACGTCGGCTTGGTCGCCGGATTTCAATTCTGCGTCGCCATTTACGGCGGTTACTTCGGCGCCGGCATCGGCATACTGATGCTCACGGCGCTGGCGCTAATGGGTCTGCACGACATCCACCAGATGAACGGCCTGAAGACGCTCTTCAACTCAGCCATCAACGGCGTGGCCGTGGCCGTATTCATCACGTCGGGCAAGGTCGACTGGTCGTTGGCCCTGGCGATGGCCACAGCGGCCATCATCGGCGGCTACGGGGGTGCCCACCTTGCCCGGCGACTCGACCGTAACTTCGTCCGCCGCGTCGTCGTCTTTATCGGCTTTTCGCTGGCGAGCTACTACTTCTACCAGCAGTTTCGCTTGCCGACGTAGTCCACCGACCGTCGACAGGCGCGAAAAACGCCGGCGGTGGGACTCGCTCCGCTCGTCCCACCCTACGCGCCTCACGCTTCGAGTTTGTGTCGGCCTTTCACGCACAGTCCGTTAGTGCGCGGCCTTGAACTCGTCGCTGGTCAAAAGGGCAATCTGAACCTCGTCCTGGGTCATGCCTTGCTCCATCTGCGCCAGCCAGTACTGGGCGCCGGACGCGTCGGCCGGCCTTCCCAGATACTCTTCGAACCAACCGTTGATCAGGCCCAGGCGATACTCAGCGCTCGTCACAAATCCGAGCACGACGCTCTGCCGCGAGTTCGTCTGAATGTAGCTGACCCAGTAGGCAAGTCCCTGCGCGTCGGGAGTGCGGCCGAGGAGGTTGTTGTAGAGCGCCGTGACCCAGGCTGCGTCGGGCGAAAGGCTCGGGTGAAGCTTACCCGCCGTGGCATAGTATTCCGGCGAGCCGATGATGCCGGCCTGCACCTGCTCCGGACCACCGTGGGCTTGCCAGACGCCGATCCAATAGTTCACCCCAGCCTGGTCCGCCGAACGTCCCAGGTACTGCTGGTAATAGCTGTTAATGATCGCCCCTAGCCGCTCGCTGCTTTCGATGAACGTTTGGGCGACTTGCGCCTGGGTCATCTGGCCGCTGGCAATCGTGTTGTCCCAATTGGTGGCCTCGGTTGTCGAGGGCTGGCGGCCAAGCGCGTTTTGGTAGAGGCTGTCGATCCAACCGTTGCTCGACGGGTCGCTCGTCGTGGTGCTGGCGGAGACCGGCGGGTCCCAGATGCCGACGATCGGCAGCGCGAACTGGTTGCCGTAGCGATAGAACAGGTCGTGCCCCAACGGCGTGGGGTTGAAGGGGTGATTGAGCGAGGCAAAAGCGCCCGCCGGGTTCACGCCACCCGCGTCCTTGGTGTCGTTCGACACCAACCAGAACCACTCGGCCACGCCGTACGGGGCGTTTTCCGTCTGTCCGGGGACATACAGGCCGAGATCGGTGATGCCGTCCTGGTCGATGTCCGCGGCCACCGGCCGCGCCATCACGCCCGAGAAGCCGATGTTGTTGGGAATCAGCGATTGCACGTCGATGGTGGCGTTGAAGTTGCCCGTCACCTTGCCGCCCGGCTCCTTGCTCGACAAATCGAACTCGAAGACGCCGTTCTGGTAGGTGGCCAGGTCGACTTTGCCATCGCCGTCGAAATCGCCCACGATCGGAATGCCCTTCATGTCGCCAGTCAGCTTGCCGCCGGCCGCGACGTCGGCCTGGTCGATCGTGTGGTGGTTGAGCACGTCGAGCCACCAGTTGGTGCCGTCGAACAGGCCGACTTGCATACCGAGGGCCTTGTTGCCGGCGAAATAGCCGGCCACGGGCAGGCCGTCGATCGAATAGGGCTCGATGAACGTCGTCGGATTGCTCGTGCCCTGGGCCGGAGCGAGGTTCAACAGCCAGCGCCACTGGCCGTTGAGGAAGCCGTAGGCCCCCAGTTCGTCGAAGCCGCTGACAAAGCCGCTCGGGCTGGCGAAGTTGCCGGCGAACAACCGGTCGCTCGGATAGCCGAACGTCTCCACCAGGTCGCTGTCGGTTACGGTGTTCGACGGATCGAACACGCCGTTGCCGTTGATATCGAGAGACACGCTGCCGTTGCTGTACACGGCCACGTGCGGGTGGCTGTTGACCACGAAACTGCCCCCGAACGGTCCACCGGGGCTGTTATTGCCCGACGGGAACGTCGTGCCGTTGAACTCGCCGTCGAGCGGGTTGCCGGCGTTGTCTTCGATCTTGTCACTGATCGTCAGCGTGTAGTAGTCATCGGGCAGCGGCGCGGCGAAGTGCAACGTCGCCACGCTCATGCCGGGGGTGCCGGAAGCGGTCGAATCGACGAACGTGACCGAGGTGATCGGAATCACGCCGTTGTACTTGCCCACGAGTTGGTAGTTGGCGATCGTCGTGGCCAGCGTCGGATTGACCGCCGGGTAGACGAAGTCGGGGCCGACACGCACCGGCTGGTCGGTGAAGGTCACGTCGATGGCGTTGATCAGCGGTGTGGGAGTCGGCTGGTTCGGCTTGTTGGCGAACAGGTTGTAGCCGGGATTGCCGGTGACGGTGACGTTGCCCACCTGCGGGCCTTGCGTGTCGAGGAAGATCGTGAGCGTCTGGGCGGCCGAGATGTTGCCCGCCACGTCTTCGGCCGTCGCCAGAATGGTCCGCACGCCGTCGTGGGAGAAGCCGAATTTCGGATTGTTCAGGTCGATGCTCGACGTCAGCGTCCATTGGCCACTGGGGTCCTGATTGGTGCCGTCGAGCGGCGTGGCCACCGTCTGGCCGATGAAGATGTCGCCGTTGTCGACCTTGCCGTCGCTGTTCATGTCGACATACAGCTTCACGATGGCGTTGGCCTCGGCCACACCGTAGAAGGTAGGCGTGCTGTCCGCCGTGATTCGATCGGCGATCGTCGCCGGCTGCCCGGCCACGCCCGTGTCGCTCGCACCCTGCAAACCGCTCTTGGGCACGGTGGGCGAGCCGAAGTAGACGGGCGGCGCTTGGGTATCGACCACAATTTGTAGCGACACTCCGCTGCCGACGTCGTGGTTCGACGGCGTGCTGGGGCTGTCCATCTCCACCTTCGCCACGATCGTGTGCGTGCCGTCGGACATCGGCGTCGCGACCTGCAATTGGAAGACGCCCGTTTCGCCCGCGACAGCGTTGGCATAGCCGAGGAAGATGGGCGACTTGGGGTCGGTCTCGTCATAGACCGCCACGCGGAAGCTGCCGTTATTGGCCGGGCTGTTGGGCGCCGTGGGCGCGTTGCCGGCCCAGAAGGGAATCGGAATGGGCACGTTGTTGGGCGGCGTCTGGCTGGAGTTGCCGCCCCCTTGCAGGTCGATCAGGCCGTCGTTCGGCGTGTTCGCCGCATCGAGCCGGATGTAAATCGTCGGCGTGTTGTCGCGGGTGACGTTGTCAAGCTGCGATCGGCCCGTGTCGTCGCTTTCGATTTGGAAGGTGTCGCCGGCCGCGGGTGCCGCCGAGAAGGCCGAAGCGAATGTGAACGTGTGTGTGGCCGCGACGTAGCCGCTTACCAATTGCCGCTGACCGATGAGCGCGCCGGAGGTGAACTCCAGGTACATGCCCACGTAGAAGTTGTTGAGCGACGACAACGGTGGCAGCGGTTGGGTTTGGAAGTTCGGCGGAATGACCGGGGGCGGCACCGGAGCATTGTTGGCCGCAAACGTTGTGGTCGTCGGCGCGATGGTATTGTTCACGGTTCCCTGGGCCACGACGTTGTTCAGGCCCAAGGCGTCGGGCGTGGGAGCCGGCGTGTTGATGATCGAGATGCTGTAGGCGTTGACAGTGGCGTTGTTCGGGTCGAACACGTCCGGCGCCGCCGGGTTCTGCGGGAATTTCGTCGGATCTTGCGAAACGCCGTAGACTTGCAGGTAGTACGTCTCGCCGGCGACCACGGGAATGCGTCGCCGCTGGTCGCTGGTTTGGTCGTTGACGCCGAAATCGGCGATTTGGTTCCCGGCCGAATCGTAAACCTGGATTTGCAGCTCGCCGTTGCCCGGCAAAAAGCCGGCGTATTGGTTGAAGTAGATCTGGAAATCCATTGTGCCGGTCGACTGGGCCACCACGCGGAACCAGTCCTGCTCGGCCTGCAGGAACCTGTGCTCGAAGGCGTTGGGGAAGATTGCCAGGTTCGTGGCGTTGATCGTCGCACCGGAGCCGAGATAGGCCGCGTTATTCAGCGAACCGTTGGGATCGTATAGATCCGGTCCCATCGTCAGCGTCTGCTGCTGGTGCGTGGCGGCGTTTGTCGCCGTGTTGGCGCTTACGGTGCCGATGCCCGCGTAGCTGATGTCGGGGAATTGGTTCGGCTCGTTGGCCGGCGCGGGGCCGTTGCTGTGGAACACGCGAACGACGCCGTCGGTGTTCGAGGTGCGATTGACGACCGCGAACAGACTCGGATCGAGCGTGCTCGATTGGCCGTTCGCGGGGTTGTAGGCCGCGATGATCAAAGCGTTCTGGGAAGCAGCGCCGCCGCCCACGACGTTGACGAGCAGGTTATTCGGCACCACGAAATTCGGCTGCCCGACCACATCGGTCTTGCCGGGCAGGAGCAGCCCCGGGGCCGGGTCGACGAGGAACGTGTTGTTGCCGACGCCCGCGTCAAGCTCCACCGTTTGCACGTTGGTGCCGAGGATCACCGGCATCAGGTTCGTACCGGCGGCATTGCTCACGGTGACCACACCGGTCTGTTCGACCACGATGAACGTCGATCCCGCATTGGGTCCGCGCACGTTCACCTGATCGCCGCCCGTGTTGCCGCCGCCGAAGATCACGAAGGTGTTGGCGGGGCTGCTGCCGATGTTGAAGCTGAAGGCCGTGTTCAACGCGGCCAGGCTGAAATTGCCGCCGCTGGCGCTCGTCGGCTGGTAGTTGATCTGGTCGTCGTTGGGCGTGCCGGTGAGGGTGAGGGTGTCAGCACCGCTGCCGTTGATGCTGGCCTGGGCGATGTTGGAGAGGCTCACCGTGCCGCCATACCCGGTGATCGTCGTCAAGGTGGGCGGCGTCGCCGACTGGTTGGCCAGGTTGACGCTGATGGCGCCCGTGGCGCCGTTGAGCAGCACCGCGTCGTTATTCGCGGTGTTCCCGCCGTTAATCGCCACGTTGGTGTACGGCATGGTCGCGTTTAGCGTGAACGTGTCGGAGCCCGCCAGCCCGTTGAGCTGAAGGCTCTGGATGCCGGTTTCGGCGATCGGCAGACGGCTGTTGAGCGTCACGGTGCCGGTCGCGCCAGCCACGCCAAAGGTGTCGTTGGCCGAGGTGCCGTTGACCACAAGGGTGTTCGTGCCGCCCCCGATCTCGTTCACGTTGAGCGAACCGCCGCTACCCAGATTCTGGTAGGCCACCGCCAGCAGGCTGTTGACTTGTATCGTGCCGGCATCGTTGGCGGCGCCCGGGGTGTGGATGAAGGTGTCATTGCCCGCGGCCGTACCGGCGACGGTCAGGGCGTCATTTCCACCCTGGCCGTTGAGGATCAGCGAGGCCATGTTTGCCAGGCCGACGGTGGCCGACCCGGTGATGGCCACGGTGCCCGCGCCCGCTCCTGTTGGGCTATACGTAATCGCATCCGCGGCGGCGCTGCCGTTGACCGTCACGGTGTTGTTCGCCCCAGCGTTGCCGGTCACGTTGATCGCCGTCAGGCCGGTCAGTCCGACCGGCGAGACAACGAAACTGTCGTTGCCGAAGCGTCCGTTCAGGTTCAGGGTACCGAACCCGGTGAAGACAATCGGCACCTGGGCATTCACCCACGCCACGTTAAAGGGGCCGACGTGAGCGGCCGAGATCGTGTCGTCGCCGTTGGTGCCGAAGACGAGCAGGGTGTCGGTGGCGGTTCCCGCGGTGTCGAACACGGACCGAATGCCGCCGAAGCTGATCGTGCCGTCGCCGTTGGACAGCGTCCCCGAGTCGTTCGTCGCGCCGGGGAGGTAGGTGGTCGTGCCGGCCGCGGTGTTGGTCACGTTCAGGATGTCGGAAGCAGGCGTCTGGCCGCCGAGCACGGTGAGGGCCGGGCCGCCCCCGCCCGACACGTTGATCGTGTCGCTGCCCAGTCCGGTGGCAACCGTGAGTGCCGCGGTGTCGGCCGTGGTGACGTTCACCGGCAGGAGCGCATTCACGCTCACGGTGGTGGTTACCGCGCCTCGCACGACGCCGATCGTGTCGCTACCGTTGGTGCCGTTGACGATGACCGTGTTGGTGCCGCCCATCAGGTCGGTCGTGAAGCTGGCGGCATTGCTGAAGTTGAATACGGTTCCTGTACCGTTGTCTTGCGCCGCGGCACTGTTCGCGCCGGTTGGCGTCACCGCGAGGTTGTCGTTTGCCGCGCTGCCGTTGACGCTGACCGGGTTCGTGCCCGCATCGAGGTTGGCCGTGTCGACATCGGTCAGCGTGACGGTGCCACCATAGCCCGTAATCGTCGTATTCGTGGCGGAGGCGGGATCGGCAAGATTGACGGTCACCGCGCCGGCGGCGCCGGTGAGATTGACGACGGCCCCGTCATCGATGATCGTGTCGGTGTAAGGCAGGCCGGCGGCCAGGTTGAACACGTCGTTGCCGCCCAGGCCGTCGAGTTCCAGGGCGCTTACGGACGACGTGAGGATCGGCACCGTGACAATGCCGCTCGCGGGCGGCAACTGTGCGAGTTGGACGGTGCCGCCGTTGGCTGGCGTAACCGAGAAGCTCTCGCCGGCGGAGGTCGGTACGCCTTCCACGTTGAGGTGGTCGGTTCGGCCGGCGTTGGAGGTGGTGAACGAAAGGCCGCCCGTGGTGCCCAGGCCGCTAAAGGTCAGCGGCGTCAGGGCGGCGCCGCCGTTCTGGCTGCCGGCGATCGTGCCCGAGTCGGGCCTGGCGCCCGGCGTGTAGACCAAGTTACTGCCGGCGTTGGCGTTGGCCGGCGTGTTGTAGATGAGGGTGTCGTTGCCGGCCTCGCCCGCATAGATGAAATTCTCGGCCCCGCCCGGCGACGAGTCGTAGACGCCCGGTATGAGGAACTGGGTGGCCGTGATCGTCGAGGTGTTGGCGGCGTCGCTGAACTGGCCGCCGCCGGCGTTGGGCGAGGCGAAGGTGACGCCCGCCACAGGCGGGACGGCCGACAGCGGACTGTTGGGGGTATAGGTGACGGTCTGCGTGCCCGGAGTTTCCAGCTCGATGTTGTCGCCCAGCCGATTGTCGCCGGACGCCGGGGCTCCGGCGGCCACGAAGACCTGAACATTCCAAGCCGCTTGGTTCGGCGCCGGCTCGCGCACGACGATGTCGTCGTTGCCCGACAGCGAGTCGATAAACAAGTCGGGCGTGTTGATGAACAGCATGTCCGGCCCGCCGTTGACCGAAACGGTGAAGTCCTGGACGCCGTCGAGGAGCGGATTGGGCACGCCGGGGTTGGCCGGGTTGTAGGAACTATCGCGGGCAATCACGGTGATCTCGTCGTTGCCGTTGGTGCCCGTGATGATCGGCGCGCCGCCGCCGGTGTTGGCGACCGTTTCGATGTGCACCCAACTCACGGTCTGGAAGCCCGCCGTCTTCAGGCCGCCAGAGTCGCTCGTGGGGCCGGCGAAGATCTGGAACGGCCCGGGCGGATGGATCAGGTTGATGGTGTCGCCCGGCTGGACGCCGATGGGGTCACCGCCGTCGACCAGGAAACCGGTGGTGGCCGACGGTGCGATGTTGATGGTGTCGCTGCCGGCGAGGGCGTCGACCTCGACCTGGGCCATGGCGGCGTTGTAGTTGACGATCAGCGCCCCGCCGACCTTCACCGCGTTGGCGCCCGAGGCGGCGTCGTCGACGTCGATGGTGTCGCCGTTCTGGGTGCCCTCGACGAACAGCATGTCGCTGCCGCCGTTGCCGTTGATGCTGAAGCCGCCGGCCGCGCCACTGACGCTGGTGGCGTTGAACGCCGGCCCGATCGGCGTGAGCGAGGCGAGCGTGCCACCCTGGCCATTCTGGGCCGTGCCACCGGAGTAGGCCTGGAACGAAACGCCGTTGGCGCCGGTAGGCGTGACGGCGAGGGTATCGTTACCCGCGGTGCCGTTGACGGAGAGCGTGTTTCCGCCGGCATTCACATTCACCGTAGCGACGCCTAGGTAGGTGACCGTACCGAATCCCGTCTCATCGACGGCCCCCGGGCCGAGATTAACGGTTACGGCCGCCGTGCCGTCGCCGGTGAAATTGAGCGTGTTATTTCCCGTCGCGCCCTCGACCTCGAGGCCGAACGCAAAGGGGTGATTGCCCGGCACATTGAAGGTATCGCTGCCGCTGTGGCCGATGAAGCGTACCGCGGCGTCCGTGGTGGTGATCGGCACCGTTTCCGGCACCGCACCGAGCGGCTTGAACAGTTGCACGACTCCGGCGGACGACAGATTGAAATTGCTGGCCAGATTGGTGCCGTTGATGTCGAGCGAGCCGAACCCGCCCCCGAGGACCGAGAGACCTCCGCTGAAGCCCAGGTTGCTGAACGACAGGGGAGTCACCGAGGGCCCGTTGTACCCTACTTGCATTGTCAGACTGCCGGAGTCGGCCGTGGCGCCGGCGGTGAACTGCGCGAAGAGGTTCCCTGCGTTGCCAAGGGTCAAGGTGTCGCCGGCACCATCGCCGACAATGTTCGCCGACGTCACATTCGTGAACGCGATAGCGGGATTGCCGGCGGTGGTGATATTGCCGGCGCCTAACACCGCGAGGTTGGGGGTATAGCCGGTCGTCAGGTTGCCGTTGACCGTCAAGCTGTCGACCGCGCCGGCCGCGCCGGCGACCGTAATCGCGCCCGCGGCGGTAAGCGTGATGTTGGCCGGGCTGATATTGAACGTGTCGGTGCCGCCGTTGCCGTTGAGCGTCAGGCCAGTCTTGTTGGCGAAGGTGATCGACTCCAGGTTATTAACGCTGACCACGTTGGCGGTTGCGCCGGCGGTGATCGCGTCATTGCCGGTCGTGCCGTTGACGGTAAGCGGCCCGGCGATGTTGTCAAACACCGGCGTCAGGTTCGTGAAGGCAACCGTCTCGAGAACGCCGCCACCGAAATCGAGCCGATCGACACCCTGGCCTGGCTGTGGACCCGGCGTGTACGTGTCGCCGACATTGGTATGCACCGTGTCGTTAAGCGTCAAGCTGTTGGCACCGGAGCCCCCGTTGAAGAAGATGGGCGTGGTCACCGCACCGTTCGAGCTATCGACGGTGAGCGAGTCGCTGTTTCCCCCGCCGATCGAGAGGCTCTTGAAGCCCGTGAAGTCGAGCGGGACCCAGACGCCGCCCGTGGTCTGCAGAACCTGAGTCAAGCCGCCGGCGACAGAGACGTTGAAAACGTTGGTGCCGCTCGAGCCGATCACGTCGAGGGCGTTCACCGCGCTGCCCGTCAAGGTCAGGTTGCCCGGCGTATTGTTGAACCCGGTGATGTTGATCGTCGGACCGCCACCCGCCAGCGCGAGCTGAGCCTTGCTCGGACTTTGGGAGGTGAAGTCATACGTGTTGAGGGTGCCGCTGGTGGCTACGGCGATCGTGGCGTCGCCGTTGAGCGTGACGCTGGCTAAGGTCGACGGCGCACCGTAGTTCGCCACCGTCATAGCGGTGGCGGCGCCGTTAAGGACCAGGTTGCCGATCCCTACCAGCGACAGGTTACCGCCGAAGATGCCCGAAACGCTGTTCGTTGCCAAATCGAGCGTGCTGTTGGCGCCGACGGGTGCCGTCACCGTGTAGCCACTCTCGCCTCCCACCACGGTAACTCCGCCAGTGAAGAGCGAACTATCTCCCGCCACCGTCAACGTGTCGTTGGCGCCAAGCAAGTCGATGGATAGCTTGGTGTACCCGCTGGCGTCGATCGTATTGCTCACGCCCAACTTGTTGGTGACCGTGACCAGCCCGGCGGCTGAAATGGTCACGCTGTCTCCGTCGTCCGGGGCGTTGATCACCGCGGACGTTCCGCTAGCCGTGACCGTGGCGATATTGGTGTAGGTGAGCGGCAGCAGGGCTGTGCTGTTGGCCGTATCGGTTGTGGTTACCGTGCCGCTGTTTGGAGTGGTGGCGGGGGTGATTACGGCGTTGGCGTTGGTTACGCTCAACGAGGCTGCCGCGGGACCAAGCTCGTTGAGGCCCAGCGTCGCAATATTCGTCAGGACGTAGGCTGTTGCGGAGCCACCCGAGTTCAGACCGACCGTCCCCGATTGCGGACCAGTCGACGAGTAGGTGAAAGCGTCGGTGCCCGCGGCGCCCTCAGCATTCAAGAGCAGATTGCCGCCGGCGCCCGGCGTGCCGCCGGTCACGGTGACGCTCGCCACGCGCCAACTGCCGGGCTGGGTCACGTTGAACGTGTCGGCACCGCCGGCGCCGTTCAGATTGATCGTCGTGCCGGCTCCGGTACCCAAGGACAGGAAGGTGACCAGCGGACCGCCGTTGACCTGAACGGTTCCGGCGCTGGTAGCCGTTCCCTTGAGGTTGAAGGTATCGTTGCCGCCGGTGCCGTTAAGCGTTAGAGAATCGCTTCCCGCTCCCCCGTCGCCCGCGACGCCGATGTTCTTGAGGCCGCTGAAGGCAATCGACGGCGAGGCGCCGGCCGGCAGAATATAACTGGCGGTACCCGAGCTGCTATCGCTACCGGCGCCAATCGTATACGAATCGTTGCCCGCCGCGCCGGGCAGGACGAGGGCGTTGGTACCGCTGCCACCTACTACAGTGACGCTTGCGGGCCCACCCGTGGCGGTGAACGAATAGGTGTCGTTGCCGGCCCCGCCTGCCAGCACCAGCGACTGGGTATCGGTCGTCGGCAGGTTGATCGGCAAAAGCGAGTTCACGGCCACGGTCGTGGTGGCACCCAGCGTGGTCGTGATCGAATCGTTGTTCGACGTACCGTTGACAGTAATCGCGTTGTTACCGCCCAAGGCATCGAGAGTGAGACCCGCGCCGCCCACGTTACTGACATCGACCAGAGTGCTGCTCGAGGTCAGTTGCACGAGGCCTTCGGTTGCCGTCTGGGGAGTATAGGAGAAGGAGTCGTTCTGTGCCGTGCCGTCGACGGTGACCGCCTTGCCGCCCGCATTGACGTTGACTTTCGCGACGCCCGTAAAACTCACCGGGGCGAAACCGGCTTCCGTGACCGTCTGCGCGGCCAGGTCTACGGCAACAGCTCCAGTGCCGTCGCCCGTGAAATTGAGCACGTTGCTGGCGGGGTCGCTGCCCTCGACCACGACGCCGGCGACGCCGCCATTGCCGGGCAGATTGTGGTTGCCGGCGATGTTGAAGGTGTCGTTGCCGCCCAGTCCGGCCAGGGTAATCGTCCTGATGGACGGGGTGCTGACCGGAATCTGGTCGTTCAGCACCACCTGGCCACTGGCGTTGACGGAGAACGTGTCGTTCAGGGGAGTGCCGTTGTAGATCAGGTTGTCGAACCGGCCCACGTCCGTAAAGGTCAGGCTACCGGCCACGCCGAGCCCGCTGAAATCGAGCGGCACGGCCGTGGGGTTGACTCCGCCCGGCCTGTCGCGGAAATCGACATGGCCGGAATCGAACGTGCTGCCCGGCGTCAGGATCTCGGTTTGGTTACTCGACAGATTGCTCGTATTGATCGTCAGGCTATCGCCGGCGCCGCCCGGACCGCCGTTCTGACCATTGATGACCAGATGCTCGGTCGCGGCGAAGTTCACCGTCGGCAGACCCGTGATGGCCACGCTGCCCGTGTCGCTGGTGGTGGTGGCTGGTGTGTACGTGATGGTGTCGGCAATATTGACGCGGCCGTTGACGATGAGCGTGTCACTGGCCGTCGGATCGCCGCCATTGACTGCGACGGTGGTCAAACCAGTCGGCGTATTCGGGTTGTTGAGATTGGCGGTGTCGTTGCCGGCCAGGCTGTTGATGGTCAGCGTGGTCTTGCCCGTGAAGTTGATTGGCTCGGCGTTGTTGACGCTCACCTGCCCCCAAGCCGTGTTGGCCGTACCCGTCGTGTCGTTCCCTTCGGCGTAGTTGATGGCGTCGTTGCCGTTGGTGCCGTTGACGGTAAGCGGACCGGTCACACTGTCGAAGACCGGCGTGAGATTCGTGAATTGCACGCTCTCGGTCTTGCCGCCGATGACCAGCATGTCGGTTCCTTGGCCGGACAGAGGTCCGGGTGTATAGACGTCGCTGGTGGCCCCGCCGCCGACGAGCGAGAGGGCGTTGGTCCCCGCGCCGCCATCGTAAACAATCGGCGTTACTACCGCGCCGGCCGCACTGTTGACGACCAGCATGTCGTCGCCTGCCAGGCCGTTGATGTCGAGGGCGGCCAGGTCGGCAGGCGTGTAATTGGTATTGATATTGCCGGCGATCCCCGCCGTGCCGTTCGTGACCGTGATCGTGTCGTCGCCGGCGGATCCGTTAACGGTCAGGGTATTGCCGCCGCCCGGCAGGCTCACCGTCAGCCCGGAGATCGCGGCGCTGACGAAGTTGACCAGCGTCCCCGTGCCGTTGGCTTGCACCGTTCCCGATTGCAGGCCGGTCGGGGTGACCGCCAGGTTGGTATTCGCGTTGCTGTCGACGACGGTGAGCGCCGCCCCGCCCGCATTGACGTTCAGAGTACTGATGCCGCTCAGCGTCACCGGCTGAAAGCCCGCTTCATCAACGGTGGCTGCCGCCAGGTTGACGGTGATCGCGGCCGCGCCGTCGCCCTTGAAGTTCACCGTGTTGTTCCCGGCGGGATTTCCCTGAATGGCGATACCGGAAGCAAACGGATCGTTGCCCGGCACGTTGAACGTCTCGTTACCACCCTGACCAATCAGGTTCAACTGGGTGATGCCGGGCGTGGCGATGGGCAGCGTGCGCGGAATGAGGCTGGCGGGGTTCACAACCTGAACTACGCCGCCCGTGGACACATTGAACTGGTTGTCGGCATTCGTGCCGTAGACGTTCAGGCCGTCCACGCGGGTGCCGCTGACGTCGCTGACGGACACGCTGCCGAAAGTCCCCAGGTTGCTGAAGCTGACGGGCATGTACGTTCCACCAACGAACAGCGCTTGCATGGTCAGGCTGCCAGAGTCGAGGGTGGGGCCTGGAGTGAACGCGAGCTGGCTTGGGCCGGGCGAGATGATCGCCAGGGCGTCGAAGCCCCCCTGGCCGTTGATCGCGGTCTGGCCGATCCCGGTAGCCGAGATGGCCACGGGGCCGGCCCCGGTGATCGTCGCCGCCGTCAGGCTTGTCGGCGAGAAGTTGATCGAATTGCTCGCAGTCGTGCCGTTTACGGTCAGCGTGTCGCCGGCTGACGCGTTGCCGCCGTTGACCGTGATGCCGGTAAGCCCGGTCGGTTTGTTGGGGTTGTTGAGGTTGACGGTGTCGGTGCCCAGCCCCGTATTGATGGTCAGGGTGGTCTTGTTGGTGAAGTTGAAGGCTTCCTGGTTGTTGACGCTTACCTGTCCCCAGGCGGTACTGGGCGTGCCCGACGTGTTGTTCCCTTCTGTGTAGCTGATGGCGTCGTTGCCGGAGGTGCCTGTGACCACGGCCGGTCCGGCCACGCTATCGAAGACCGGCGCGAGGTTCGAGAAGCTCACGCTCTCGGTCTTGCCACCGATGACGAGCGCGTCGGTGCCTTGGCCGGGCAGCGGGCCGGCCGTATAGATGTCGCTGGTGGCCGTTCCACCGCGCAGGACCAGGGAGTCGCTTCCTCCACGGCCGTCGAACGAAATCGGCACGGTAACGGCGCCATTGGTGCTGTCGACCGTCACAACGTCGTTGAACGTTGAGCCAATGACCGTGACTTGGCTGACGTTCGCAAGCGGTATCGTTTGGTTCTGCGCCGAATCGGGCGAGACGGTGAGCACCAGATTGGTATGCGTGGCGTCCAGGCCCAGCGTCACTGCTTGGCCCTGGGCTTCTGCCGACAGGTCGAGCGTCAAAGGATTCGCGGCCAACAGCGTTCGCGTCTCGAGCGGCTCGATCGACATCAACCGTCGCCGCTCGAACGCTGGATAGAGGGGATTGAGCGAACGAACGAAGGATGCGCGACGGGGCTGGGGACGTGTCTTACGTTTGCGATCCGGGCGGCGGAACGACATAGGTCGTAAACCTCTGGTTCAAAGGTGCATATCGAGCGGCTTGACTCGAACGGGAGGTCCACGCGACGGCCAAGCTTCTGACCTCGCCTCCAGTGGACCGGGCTGAACCCGCCATGCTAATCGCGTCCTTGCTTTAAGACAAGGAAAATACGGGGTTTGAGGTATTTTTGCCGGATGTTTGGATTGTTGTGATTGCATGAGCAACCTCCCTGCCGGTGCTGCAGGAAGCTCGCGGTGAGTAAAACTAGGAAATTTGGATAAGCGTCTTTCCGGCGTCTCGCTTGGGGGCAGCACACGATCCTGCCGGTTATGGAAGCTTTTCCAGACCGGCGGTTGGTCTTATGGCGGCTGGCACTCCTGTGCCGATGGAAGGGGCGGGGGGCAAGAGCGCGACTTATTCCGCTTGCGCCGCGATTCGCACCCTTAAGGCACAAATCTTTACGAGGACTACGGCCGTGAAAAGGCGCATTTTTGCCACGCTTTTTTTTGCTGGTCTCGGCATCGTTGGGCCGGCGCGTGCTCAGCAGGCTGAGACCCCTCCGCGCGTGAGCCAGCCCGTATACCCGGCCTACAACGCCGAGGGCGCAATGCCGTATGCCTCGCAGTACGCGGAGACTGCTGAGGGTTATCCGGCCGGAGGTTATCCGACCGAGGGAGACTACGCCGGGTACCAGCAAGGGTATGTTGATCCCAACGTGCAAGGTGCCGAAGGCGTGGCGGGGGTCGACCAGGTGGCGAACCTCAGCTTCGACGGCGATGCGGCTCAAGGCGGTCCGCTCAACAGCGCTGTCAGCGGTAGCCAGAATGGCTGCGGTCAGACAAGCTGCTGCCAGCCGGCCTGCTGCCCGTCGACCTGTTGTGAACCCTTCTGGGCTCATCGGTCGAGCGTCTTCGCGGAAGCCTTGTTCCTCAAGCCGCGCGGCGCCGACGTCGCGAACGCCCAACCGCAAAACGGCATCGGGCCGACAGCCGTGCCTTTCGGCGCGGTGAGCTCCAACAGCCCGACCTATTCACCCGGGTTCCGGCTGGGCGCCACCTTTGCCCTCGATCGCTGCTCAAGCATCTATGCCGCTTACACGTATTTCCAGGCCGAGTCGAACGGCTCGCAGTTCGTCAATCCGCCGCTGGTCGAGCATTCGCTCGTAACGCTGCCGCAAATCGGCACTGCCGCCTCCGACGGGCTGGCCTCGTTATCCCGCTTCAACATTCGTTTTCAGTTCGCCGACATCGACTATCGCCGGCTGTTGATGGGCGGACGCAACTGGTACGTCAACTACGCGGTGGGCGTCCGTTACGCCAACTTGCAGCAGCTTTTCCGTCAGACGCAGGTCATCGGTCCCACGATGACGGGCGTCACCAGCAACGTCGGATTGGACGCCGCCGGCAGCCGCATTGGTTTGCTCGGTGCCCGCAAGGCCGCCAACCGGGGCGCCTATATCTACGGCAATGCCTTCGCCGACATTCTGGTAGGCAACTTCCGTTCCAGCTACGCGCAGGCCAACAATCTGCAGGGTTTGCAGGGCGCCAACAGTTGGCAAAACTTCCGGCCGGTACCGATTCTGGAGTATGAGTTGGGATTAGGCTGGGTCAGCCCCAACGGCCGCTGGCAGTTCGCGGGCGGTTACTACTTCGCCGCCTGGTTCAACTGCGTCACCAACAGCAACTACATCCAGGCTGTCCAGACCAATAACTACGTCAACGCGAGCAACGCCATCACGTTCGACGGGCTGGTCCTGCGTGGTCAACGGCTCTGGTAAGTGTGGCTCCGACGCTCCGCGGCAGAAGGCGGTCGCTTGGCGGCCGCCGCCCGTCACCGAGTGACGGGACTACCGTTGGTCTGGCTTGAAATGCGGCCTCTCTTCGCATCAACTGGTAAGAGAGACCAGGAGCCGTTTCATGCCAGATCAGCCTTCGGCGGAAGCCACGGCCCGGCGTAAGTCCGGGCGGCGGCGGATGGAAAAGGTCAGCGACGGCGCGCCAACCGCGATGCTAGCCCTGATGTCGGCACTGGCACTTTCCGGCGCCCTCACCGCGTGGTACTTGAACAGCAAAACCGCCCGAGAAGCGCCGACAACCGCGTCAACCCAGCCGGCCGTTTCAACCCAGCCGGCCAGCCCACACGCGCTGCAACCCGAGCCTTCAGGCTGGCAGCCCCCGAGTTCAGCCTCCCCCGCCGCAGGACTCCCCGGAGATGCTCGTTGGGTTGATTTGGCAGAAGGAGATGGCCCTCCTCCTTCGCCGCCCGAAGACCGCACCGCGAACATGGTGCTCATTCCGGCCGGCAAGTTTCTTTACGGCGAAGAGAGCCAGGAGGTCGATCTACCGGCCTTCTACATTGACCGCTGCGAGGTCTCGCAGGCCGAATACGCCCAATTCCTCCGTTACGTGCGTCTCACGGGCAATCATTCTCGTTGCCGGGCGGATGAACCGCCAAACAAGGACCATACGCCGCTCAATTGGGGCCGGCCCGACATTACCGATCCCCGCTACCCGGTCGTGGGTGTCGACTACTGGGACGTGTGGGCGTATGCGGGCTGGGTCGGCAAACGTCTACCTACGGAAGAAGAGTGGGAAAAGGCGGCCCGCGGCACCGACGGTCGTCTTTACCCATGGGGAGAGGAATGGGACGAGCGGCTTTGCAACTGGGGGCCGACGCCGGGCAACCCGCGCACCCTCCTTCCTGTCGATTCCATGCCTGACGGGAAAAGCCCGTTCGGCTGCCTGCACATGCTCGGCAACGCGGCGGAGTGGACCGGCAGCTTCATCGACGAGCCGCGCCACGTACACTGCGGGCGGGGATACTGCTGGCGAATCGGCCACATGATCCCCTACCGCACGACCTACCGGATGCCGGGTCCAACCAACTTGCGTGACGAAGGGAGCGGATTGCGTTGCGCCCTGGACGCGGAGGGCGAGAAACTGGAGCGAGCGGACCGCGCCGAGAAGAAGACCGATGGCTAAGACCAGCGCGGCGAAAACGAGAACGACCCTCCCCACCACCCGACGCTTGCACGAGGACGGGAACCGCGAAAGGGAATGAAGTTTATGCTGTCATCGCTCTGGCACAAAACTCCCTCCGCGATTAAACTCCCGCTCGTTTCTGCGTCGGTCCAGGCGAAAGGCCCGTTTCAGTGATTAAAGGAGGAACCGTGCTCAATTCCTCGCTACGGTTGGCGGCTGTGGTTGTCTTGTGGGCGGCAGGTGCGACGGCGCAAGCGGTGCCTCCCAGCGACGCGTTGTTGCCCGACACGACCAAGGGATACGTGTCGGCGCCCGACGTCGATACGCTGGTCGAGCGCTGGAACGAGACACCTCTGGGCAAACTGCTGGCCGATCCGGCGATGGAGCCGTTTACGAAGGATCTGCGGCGGCAAATCAAGGAAAAATGGGCCGCCTCGCACGCCCGGTTGGGTATCTCGATCGCTGATCTCCAGGGCCTCGCTACGGGCGAAGCGTCGATGGCCGTCGTCATGCCCAAAGAGGGGCGGGCCATCCTGATCATCCTGGCCGACGTATCGGGCAAGGAGAAACAGGCGCTGGCCGCGCTCGACAAGATTGCGAAGAATCTCAAGGCCCAAGGGGCCAAGTCGTCCAAGCACGATCAGCACGGCGTCACGATGAACGTCTTTGAGACGGCCCCCAAGCACGACCGCGATCACGGATTTACCACGGTCCATTTCATCAAGCAGGGCCTGTTTGTTGCAACCGACAGCCTGGCCTTGGCTGGCGAGGTTGCCGACCGGCTTGCCCGGCCACAAAAGCACACCCTCGCCGAACTGGAGGCCTATCAGGCGGTCATGGCACGCTGCCAGCAGCAGGAGGCCGCTTTGCAGCCCCACCTGAGGTGGTTTGTCGAGCCGATCGGGCTGGCCGAGGCACTGCGCACGTGGGAAACGCACCGCCGCAAAGGGAGCACCGATTACCTGAAGGTGGCCAAGAGTCAGGGTTTCGCGGCGGTGAAGGGGGTCGGCGGCTGCGCCAACCTGGCCCTGGGACGCTACGGTATTCTCCACCGCACTTACATCTACGCCCCGCCACCCTACGAGCTGGCGATGCGGATGGCCGTTTTCCCCAAGGGGGGCACTTTCGATCCGCAGGAATGGGTCTCGCGCGACGTGTCGACCTACACTTCGTTCCAGGCCGACATCCTCAACGCCTTCGACCGTTTCGACACGCTGTTCGACGAAGTCTACGGCGAGAAAGGCGTCTGGAAGGACACGCTCGAGAGCATCGAAGAAGACCCCAACGGTCCGCAGATCAACCTCCGCCGCGATCTGGTGGCCTACCTCGGCCAGAGGGCGACGCTGATCACCGACTACGAGTTGCCCATCACCCCCACCAGCCAGCGGAAGTTGCTTGCCATCGAGACCACCGATCCCGACAAGCTCGCGACCGCCATCGCCAGGTCGATGAACGGCGACGAACGGGTGCGCAAGCTGGAGATCGAAGGGCATGATGTGTGGGAGATCATCCCCGAAGACGAAAGCATGCCGGCCCTCGAGATCGACGACTCCGGCGACGCTCATGACGACGACGAAGCGCCGCCCGCCCGAGAGGTGAGCCTGGCCAACTCGGCCGTCACGGTGGCCAAGGGCCATCTGCTCATCAGCTCGCACGTTGAGTTGCTCCGCAAGGTGCTCACGGACACTCCCAAAGCGGAGCAGCTTGTGAACGACGCCGATTACCAGCGG
This sequence comes from Pirellulales bacterium, assembly GCA_035550375.1. Lineage (GTDB taxonomy): Bacteria > Planctomycetota > Planctomycetia > Pirellulales > JAICIG01 > DASSFG01. Next base: position 27,090 of record DASZPH010000135.1, read on the forward strand.
GTGCAGCAGGAATGCCTCAAGCTCGGTGCCGGCAACGATTGCGCCCAGGGATTCGCCCGTACCGATCGACAATACCGGGTGATGTACGAATGCTTCCGGCAGGGCCGGCTTCCCGAGGCCGACACGTTTTTGGCCCATTTCATCAACTTTCTGATGGGCGAGGAACGAGAAGGGGTGACTCGCAAGCCGCGGCTCGACGGCAGCAAGCTGCCGGAGTATAAGATCGTCGAGCGCTATCTTGGTCCGGCGGGCAGCTTCGCAACCAGCGAGAAGGACGGCTGGCTGCTCGTCGGCTTCACCGCGGGCGACGAGGCGCAACTCGCCCACGAAGCCCGAGCGGCCAAGACGAAATAGCCGCACGCCGGCGCGTAGGGCCCCTTGCGCATCCCGGCGGGAGAATCGCGAGGAGGCAAGCCGTGACACGTCGCCGGAACTGGATCTGCGCCGGCTTGCTCTTCTCGATCGCCATCGTTTCCTTGATGCTGGCCGACGAGCGCACGAGCCGGCTGGCGGTCAACACGCTCATCTTGTCGGCGTCGGTGGTCGCGCTGAGCGTGCCGCTCGGCTCGGCGGTTGGCTTTCTCTTGACGCGAACCGATCTGCCGGGTCGACGAACCGCGAGCCTGCTCTGGGGCGCCTTTGTCTTCTTGCCTCTCTACGTGCAGGCAGGCGCCTGGAAATCGGCGCTCGATACGGACGGCTGGGTCACCTCGTTCGTGGGCGGCTCGCCCCTGCTTGATGGCTGGCGCGGAGCCATCTGGGTTCATACCGCGGCAGCCGTGCCCTGGGTGGCCCTCATCGTCGCCGCCGGATTGATGCTGGTCGAGCGCGACCTGGAAGAACAGGCCCTGCTCGATGGCAGCCCGTGGTGGGTCGTTCGGTACGTCACGTTACGCCGCGCCGCCGGAGCTATGGGGGTGGCGGCGCTCTGGATTGCCCTGGTGACCGCGGGCGAAATGACGGTCACCGACTTCTTCCAGGTCCGCACCTTCGCCGAAGAACTCTACACGGCCGCCGCGCTGGGCGACATTCAACCGCTCGGGGGCGGCGCGGGGCTGCTCGATTCCGGCTCGAGCCCGCTGGGCGCACCGAGCGTTTGGGCCGGCATCTTCACGAGCGGCATGATGCTCGCGATGGCCCTCGCGATGCTGGTTGCCCTTGCGCCGATGACCCGCCGCACCAGCGTCGGCGACACCCTGGTCTTCGAGCTGGGGCGCGGCAGGTGGCTTGCGGGGGCCGGAATGCTGCTCCTGGTGTCGCTGTTCATCGCGCTTCCCTTGGCCAGCCTCGCCTGGAAGGCCGGCGTCAAAGTGGTCGAAACGCCTGCCGGCCGGGTGCGAAGCTGGTCGGCCCTCAAATGCCTGAGCATGGTGGCGCTCGACCCGCGAGCCGAACGAGGAAAACTCACGTTTCGTCACCAGCGGGAGATTGGCTGGTCGCTGGCGATCGACAGCACCGCAGCCACCGCCTCGGTGGCCATTGCGGCGGGCGTGGCCTGGCTGGCGCGACGGGGCACCCGCCGCGCCTGGGCCGGCCTGGCCTCGGTCGCATGGCTCCTCGCCGTCCCCGGACCGGTCGTCGGACTGGCGATCATCGGCCTGCTGAACCGCCCCGAAATTCCCGGCTTTGTCCGGCTCTACGACCGCACAATCGCGGCACCTTGCCTGGGGTGCGTGGCCCACTCACTCCCTTTGGCGACGCTGGTGCTCTGGCCGGCCATGCGCGCGCTTCCAGAAGAACTGATCGAGGCGGCCCAGCTTGAGGGCGCCCGCCTTTGGCAGGTCGGCTTATACATCGTGCTCCCCTTGCGCTGGCGGGTGCTGGTCCTGGCCTGGATCATGGCGTTTGTCTGGTCGCTGGGCGAGCTCGACGCCAGCGTGCTCGTGGCGCCTCCCGGCATCAAACCGCTGTCGAACCATATCTTCGGCCTGTTGCATTTCGGGGCGCAAGATCAAGTCGCCGGCATCTGCCTGGCCCTCTACCTTTTCGTGCAGTGTGCGATGGTCGTGGCGGTTGCGGTGCTGACGTTGGTGCGCGGTCGAAGATCGTTCGAGGTGCAATAGGACGAGCGGGCACACAGGAAGCGCCCGCTATCCCTCGCCTAGACGCACGACAGCTACGGTTGTCAACCGGTCGACCGATTCCTATCATGCAAGCGCATGTGTGCATCGCCGGTCGTGTTCTGCGAGCGAACGGGGAACTGGGCCGCGGCGTGGAGGCGACTCCAGGCGCGACGTGAGCAGGTGCGGCTCACCGGGTCTCGGCCGACTCCGTCGCAAGCGGCTCTGTCCGGCTCGCGAGTACGGGCGTCGCCGCGATTGATCGAGACTCGCAGCGCCGCCGAATGCCGCGAGGTGCTGGCGGCCAACCGCGGCTCGTTCGTCGTGGTCGAGTTGGAACCCGTGCGGGCGGAGCAGGCGCTCGACCTGCTGTTCGATATCGGGGAAGGATTCAGGGAAGCGACGAGCGTCGTGGTGGCGAGCCGGCAGATGCTCGGGCACGAATGGCTGGCCCGCGAGCTGGGCGCGCAAGCGTTCGTCGTTTCGCCTTTGGAGATCGAGCAACTGTGCGATCTGGCCCAGCGCCACGCGGGCCGAAGCATCGGCCGAGCCAGCGCCGAGACCGGCGACGTGCGAGAGCGCGTTTGGATGAACTTGCCTTGGGGAGGAACCTGACGAAGCAACATGACCACCATCGACGTAGAGGCCATATTATCTGAACTGAAAGACCCCGAGACGGGGCGCAGCGTGACGAAGCAGGGGCAGGTGAGCGACATTAAGATCGAGGGCGACCATCTGTCGCTCTGCCTGGCCCTTTCGACTCATTCGGCCCCGCTCTGGAAGCGAACTCAGGAGGAGTGCGTCGCCCTCCTCCGTAGCCGTTCCCCGGCACTAACGCAGATCGACGTGAAGCTGGCCGTCTTCCCGCGACCGCCGCAGAAGCTGGGTGAGATTGGGCTGACGGCCAAAACGGTAATCGCCGTGGGATCGGGCAAGGGGGGCGTGGGCAAGAGCACGATGGCCTCCAGCCTGGCTTACGGCTTGAAGCGGACCGGATCGGTCGTGGGCCTGATGGACGCTGACGTCTACGGCCCCAGCATTCCGCATCTCGTGGGGGTGAACCAGCGGCCGGAGATCGTCGACAAGAAGATCAAGCCGATCGAGGTCGATGGCATGAAGGTCATGTCGATGGGGTTCTTGGTTCCGGCCGGCGAGGCGGTGGTCTGGCGCGGGCCGATGCTGCACGGCGCGATCACGCAGTTCTTGCGCGACACGGCCTGGGGGGATCTCGACTACCTGATCATCGACATGCCGCCGGGCACCGGGGACATCGCGCTGACGCTTTCGCAGCTTTTGCCGCTGACCGGCGCGGTGGTGGTTTGCACGCCGCAGGACGTGGCGTTGCTCGACGCGGTGAAGGCGATCGCCATGTTCCGCAAGGTGAACATTCCCGTGCTGGGGATGATCGAGAATATGAGTTACTTCCTCTGTCCTGGCTGCGGGAAGCGGTACGACATCTTTGGCAGCGGGGGAGCCCGGAAGCGGGCGGCGGAGTTGGAGATACCCTTTCTGGGCGAGGTTCCGATTAACATGCAGATTCGCGTCAATGGCGACGAGGGGAAGCTGGCCGGCAATTTCACGGCTGCCGCCGGGGCGGAGTTCTTTGAGGCGATTTGCTTGAAGCTGGCGCAGAACCTGGCGGACACACACCGCGCAGCGCCGCCGTTGCCGAAGCTGTCGATTCTGTGAAAGGTGGGTGATGCCGCGGCGGTGAGGGGGGCGATGGCGGCTAGGTACAATACCGTTCAATTCATCATGACGATGGATCGACGGAAGTCCTTTGTGGGTTGGGGAGAATCGCGGTGTTTGTTGGTCTTCTTGGCCCAGTTGCTCATTTTACGTTTGATCACGCGCGGGTTGATTCGATCGCGACGTGGCGGCAGGCGCTCTTCGCTGACCTCTGCGACGAGGAGCGCATACCACTGGGTGAGGCTGATGCGGTTACGTGGAGCTTCGGGGAGGCGGCAGCGGAGAATCTTTAGCGTGTTGGCAAAAGAGATTTCTCGGGGCGGACAGGAGATGGTTGCGGCCGCTTCGAAGGCCAACTTACGGATCACGAAATGCCCCAACAGGAGGCCATAGAGTTCCTGGAGGACCCCTGCCGGCGTTTCGCTTCGCAGGACGGGACGTTCGCACTGATGCGTCTTCAGTTCGTCGATGGCCAACTCTTCTTCCCACCGTTCGTGATACAGATCAATGAGCTTCACGGCAGGGTGCCGCGAGGCGCTGAGCAGGGTCGTAAGCAAGCGATGCTTCTGCCCAGAGCCAGGCCGTCCCGGGTCGTCGAAGGTATAGTCGATAATCCGCACGACGATGCCCTCGTGATCGCGCTGGCGGTGGCGTGGCGAGGGATAGAGCTTCGCCAGGTAAGAACCGTCGGACAGTTGCTTGAACGGAACGAAAATGAGGTTCTTTTTGATGCGGGCCAGGAGGTGCGCTTTCCGTTGACGCACGCTCTTGACCAGGTCGTAGCTGAGGAAGTTGCGGTCCCACAATAGCAGCATGTTTTTCTGCAAAAACCGCACGAGATAGCGGGCCATGGGGATTTCCCCGCGACGATGCGGCTTGATCAGCGAACGCCACAGCACATGCGTGCCCGTCTCGCACAAGCTCAGCACACGGGCTTGTGGAAAAGCCCCGGGCGCCCGGCCGCTTTTAGGCCGTCCAAAGGCTCGCTCGTTCGCTGGCGTGTCGGGCACATCGACCACAAAACTGTCCAGCGCCATCAGCCGCAGACCGGCATAGTGCGTCCGCGGCGTACAGGGATGCGCCAACAATTCAATGACGGCCTCGGCCAGTCGCCGCAGGGGGGCGACGCCGACGCTTTTCCGAGCTTCGCACAGCGTCGAGCGTCCTGGTGTGCCTTGCGGGCGGAAACGGTGCAGCCAACGAAACACCTGCCGGTACGAGTCGCGGCAAAACAGCGCCAGAGCGATCACAAACCAGACCACGAACCAGCGTGGCAACCGCCGACAGTGCCGCTGCTGATGCGGCGACTGCCAACATACTTTCTCAATGGACTTTTTGCCGACGATTCGTTTCAATGCCTGGACGCGTTCCGCTGTCGACCACCGCACGGCGACATCGACATCCTTGTCGATCACGCTCATCGCAGCCTCCTTGCTACGTGGGACTTGTGACATCCCCATCGTGGCAGGAGGTTGCGAATTCTCTTAGATCAATTGAACGGTATTGGGCCAAGGCCTCGACCGTGGTATCACTGATAACGCAGCGCTCGGCTTGCGGCTCGACGGGTCTTACCGGCGGATCGTTGGTCGACCCCTTGTCTCGCTTCCACTCGGCCAGCGCTTTTTCATAGTGGGCCATGTCGGCTTCGTGCTGACGCATCGCTTTGGCATGGTGCTCCAAAGCCTCTCGCTGCCGTTCACGAATCGGGCGCATCGCCAACTTGAATGCCGGCGTCTTAGCCGTGCCGGACTCGCCCACTACCGCCGCCCACAAAATCGCCGGCGCGGTCCAGCCGCGTTTGAGTTGAATACAACGCGTATTTCCAATGGCGGCCGCAACCGCTGCCAGCATTGGCAAGGCCAGGTAGGACGGGTCGCAGTCAATTGCGTTCGCGCCGGCCGCCACGAATCCCCGCAACGGTTCGGGCAACGCATCGACCGGAAATGGCTTAAAACGCTCTGGGGCCGCCGGCCGCGTGCCGTTTAATGGCTCGGCTTCGTTCGCCAGGGCTTCGACGATGTGTCGCAGTTCGTCGGCGTGGGCCCCGTCGCGCGCCACCACGAAGTCGGCCGCGTCGCCGTGGTCTGGCAGGTCCGGCAATTCGACCACCTTGACCACTGGGGCCGGCGTTAGCTTGGCCAGGATGTCCGCCACGGCGTCCGCATAGTTGCGGCCGGGCGGATCGTTGTCGGGCAGGATGATGTTTTCTTTGCCGGCCAGCGGTCCCCAGTCGGCCTTGCCGGGCGATTGGCTACCGTGCGGCGAAGTGGTCGCCGTCAGCCCCAGGGAGCGCACGACATCGGCCGCCTTCTCGCCTTCGCAAACGTAAACGCGATTCGCGCCGGCCAGGTCAGGCAGGCAGTAAAGCGGGCGCGGTTCGGGCATCCCGCCGATGCGCCAGGCGTTGCCGTGTCGGCTCGCCGGCCGAATGTCTTTCTTGCCGTTAGGCAAGTCCCATCGCACCACCACGCCAACCGGCTCCCCCTTGGCGTCGTGGTACGTCCACAACGCCGATCGGGGACCGTGCCGGCGTTCTAATTCGGCCACCGCATCGCGGGCGGTGGCGAACGCCTTGTTCGTCGGCTTAGGCGTCCACGGTAATACCGCTTTCTTCGGCTTCCGGCGATTACCGTTGACGTTGACTTTGTTGATGGGCAGCTTGTCCGCCGTGGGCATCAAGTCGGCTATGCGCAGGCCGATGGCCGCGCAGATCGCGTCGGGCTTACAGCCTGCGTGGCACTTTACCAGCGCCCGGCCGTCGTCCCCTTCGCCAATCGAAAGACTGGCGTGCCGGTCTTCGTGTGCCGGGCAGCGCCCCGACCAGCCCTTGCCTGCCCGTTTGGCGTCAGGCAACCTCTCTAGGAGCCGTTCAACGGGCGTCATCGTCGTCCCCTTTCGCTTCCACCTGCCCACTCAGCCAGGCTTGCAGTTCGGCCACGGGGTACAGCACAGTTTGCCGCTTGCCGTGACCAATTCGCAGACAGGGAATGGGGCCGCGCGGGGCCGTCAGACCCCAAAGGGTGCGGGCACCAATGCCTAGGGCCTTTGCCGCTTCGCGGGGCCTCAGCGCCAGAGATTCAATCGATTGCATCGACATTGTGATTCGCTCCAATGATTCGCCTGACCGCCGACCGCCAAGTGACGGTGCCCGGCAGCCCGCATAACCGTTGGCGCAGCGTTCGGCAAGAAAATACCGAACAACAGCAGATTCGCAGGAAAGCGCCAGCAAAAGCCGCGATTCGCGCAAGCAAGAAGATTTCTCAGGCGTTCGGTATCCGAGCCGAACGATCGAACACCGGATAAGGTCTATCGAACGATTTCCGGACTACTCGTCGCGCTCCTGTGGCGCATCCGAGTCCTCAATCTCATCGGGCTTTCTTGCAAGATAGAAGTCGCGCGGCCGGAACTCGCCGTTCAGGGCCTTCAGCGCCGTGACGAGTCGGTGCGGATCGGCCAGCCGGGCAAGCGCATTGTTTCCGGCCGGCTCGAGATTGAGGCACCCGCCGTTTGCATAGGCGTGATGTTTTGTGAGGGCCGAGATGAGCTTCTCTCTGCCCTCGCCACGCTCGGTACTACGCTTCCGCTTTTTCCCAGGTGCTTTGGGCGGTCCAACGGCCGCAGGCGGTGGGTTAAACAGCCCATCCCGCAGCGCCCTGAGCGCAATATGCGCGCGTTGCTCCTTCGTAAGCCTTTCTGCGTCGTCACGCGACATACCAACCTTGATCTTTACTACGTCAATTACATAGCCCACGAGCAGCAGGGCGTCGTGCGTTGTGTCGTCGAGCCACTTTGCGACATCGGGGTGATCTCGATGTGCCGTCAACCCTGGAAAGATATTTTCCCCCTGCTCGAATGTTTCAATCTGGTGGTCGAACCATTCGCGAATGGCTTCCACGCTGCCTTCAATTGGCCAGCATCGCTTGTCGCGCCAGTTGGGTGGTAGCCAAGCAGGCACCCCTAGCCGCTCTTTTGACTTCGTCCAGTGTGATGGGGCCTCTTTTTGAATGAACCGCAACAAAGGAAACCGCGGGTTTACCCACACCGCAAGCGCCGTCATTCGCTGACGCGCCGCGCGCTCCCGAGCCATAGAGACCTATCTCCTTGTTGGGCATCGACCCGACAGCGGTGCGGAGATAGACGAAATGCAACCGCGGCCGGGGCCGATCTATCACCGCGTCACCGTCGATGACCGCGGCAACCCGATGCCACGATTCTAACCCTTTGCCGCCAGTTTTTCTCGCCATCGCAGGGGTTAGGGGGGCGAGCCGGCATCGTGAAACGCCCACTTTGACGACACAAGAACCTCGGCATGTCTCCTTTACTTTTCCGCAATATTGCTGGACTTACCGGGGCACCGCAGGATGATGACCGATGGGCGGGGCGCCACTTTCAATGGGAGGTCCGTCCTGTGAAGCGATTCCTTCTCTCCGCCGTCGCTGTTGTTGCCGTCTCGTCTCAGGCTCTGGGGATCGGGCCGTTCTCCAGGCAGGTCAACGAGCTCCGGCATTCGAGCACCTACGCGCCCGATGCCTACTCGCGGAACGTCCGTGCCCTTCAGAACGCGGGCGGCTATCGCTACAACTACTCGCCGACGGCCCACCTGGGCAACTTCGGCGGCGCGTACGGCGGCTACGGCTACGGCTCGCGGGCCTACATCAACGGCGGCTACTTCACGCCGTTCGGCTACCAGCCGTACAACATGACGATCACGCCGACCTACGGCGGAGCAATCTATCAGGGGACGAGCGGCCTGATGATGCCGGGCTTCTATCAGCCGTACAGCTTCGGCGGTTTCATGCCGAGCTACTATCCGGCTTACGGCTTCGGGGTCTATTAGCCGAGCATTCGCCGACGGCGCCCTGTTGACCGGAGGCAAATCCGCCCCGACGAATCGCGATAGGCAAACGGGCGGCAAACCGGGCACACTGCGGAAATCCAGACTGCGTTCTTCGTCAGGCCAGCTACGCCAGGGCGTCTATCGCGCGCATCGACGCCGCCCACTTGCTGCACCAGCTTGTTGCCGGCGAGCAAAGAATCCAACGTGCGTGGGGAGGTGACAGGCGACCGACGCTAGGTTTGCCGAGGGGAGTTCCGTGTCCCAGGTCGGTTCGTCCTGTGCGCGCAACCAATTCGCAGCGTCAGCCCGGAAGGCGGATGCCGCGTGTTGGCGACTCACGACGATTCGGTCGTTTTCACCGGAGCGGGGCAACCCAAGACGGCAACCTGCGTCGAGGTGTCGGTCCGATGCAGGTAACGGTTGCTGATCGAGCAGCCATCATCCGTTAGAATGGCGACCGAGATATGCCCGTGTATCAACGACTCAGTTGACGACTTGTTGAGCGAGTCCGAATCGTCATGTCGAAATCACCAACTTCAGAATTCAAGAGTTCCACCGGCGCCGTGATGATCCGGGTGCCCACTGGCTCTTTCGTCATGGGGAGTCTTGAGTCGGAAGATGGCCATTGTGTTTGGGAGCAGCAGCACGAAGTCACTTTCGCTAACGACTTTTTTCTGGGGAAATCGCCGGTAACGCAGGATCAGTATGAAGCAGTCACAGGCAAGAATCCGACGCAGCATGAGCGGATTGGCAATGCACCGGTTACTTCGGTGACCTGGGAAATGGCGGATGAGTACTGTCAACAGCTCACCAAACTCGACCGCCAATCTGGAGTACTCCCAGACGACTGGGTGTACCGGTTGCCGACGGAAACGGAATGGGAATACGCGTGCCGTGCGGGAAGCTCAGAGCCACGTCATGGTCCGCCAGCGGATGTTGCTTGGTATCATGACAATGCGGACGAAAAGCCGCACGCAGCCGGTCAAAAGGTGCCGAACGATTGGGGTTTCCAGGACATGCTCGGCAATGTCTGGGAATGGTGTCAGGACTGGTTCTGCGTGGCGCGTTCCGCTCGGTCCGTTCGCGGGGGGAGCTACTTCAACAGTGCCCGCTTCTGTCGCTGTGCCCAGCGTTGGGGTTTTGGGTCCTTTCCCGGTCGCTACTTCGGTTTTCGATTGCTCGCCACCAAGGCGGGCTCGTTCGAGCTGAGTCCGCCGATCGATGACTTTCCGGCGCAAGCCCGACCGTGGCCTATCTACAATGCAATTGACGCGGATGATAACGACCTGGCCCTACGAATAATCACTGCCGACCCCGCGGCGGTCGAGTCCGCGGATGCCATCCCGCCGCCGCTTCACTATTGCGTCTACGACGACAAACTGGAATGGGTTGAGTGGCTTCTGGACCACGGAGCGAACATTGAGCGCCGCGACCAGGACTACGGTGGAACGCCACTGACCTGCGCTGTCGTCATGCGCCGCAAAAGGATCATTCCCATTCTGATTGGTCGCGGCGCCAAGACGGAAGGGCAGTTGAAGCGCGCCCGGAACGGACTGACCGGTGCCTACGAGGACGCCGACGCCACCCTTGACCGCGAAGGTTACCGGGAAATCGTGGAGTTGCTGCAGACACTCGGTCTCGATGAGTAAGCGGACAGTTGAAATCGAGCCCGCGGATTCTTCATGCTTTCTTCCATGGTGTGGACAGCCGAAGTGCCAGTGACCCACCGACCCTATTTCGACATTTCGGGTATGATCCGCACTGGGGTGGTCCGACGACACGGTCGCATGAAGTGATCTCCCACCCAGACAGGATTGAGATTCGAAACTCGGCTCAGGTGTACTCATGCTCCGCCTCGTCCCGCTACTCGTTCTACTCGGCGTTACCCTCCCAGCGCGGGCCGATGACAAGAAGGTCACGGTCACGTTCCTCGCCGGGGCCAAGAAGGTCCCGCTCGACGGCTGAAGGTAAAGATCCGCAAAGACACCGGCGACTGGACGAAAGACCACAAAGCGAAGCCGCTAACGGACGGGAAGACCGACAAGGACGGCACCGTACGGTTCACGCTCGCGGACGGCTGCTACTACGTCGAGATCGACTCGGGTAAGGAGCTGCCTTACCTGGACATCCCGGTGGGGTATAAGGCTACTCCGAGCATTTTTGACCGGTTCATCAAAGTCGTGAAGGACGCGGCGTTCGATTTCAACTTGGCCGACGCCTGCAAACTCACTCTCCGGGCCATAGACGAGACCGGCAAGGGCATCCCGGGTGTCTCGTTCCAGATGCTGAGCCAGACGGCCGAGTCCGGCGGCGCGGTGGTCGGGGACAACCTTGGGGCGGACCACAAGAAGCAGGGTGAGGAGGTGACGGACAAGGACGGCTATCTGACCCGCTATATGGCACCACATGACGGGTACACCTACTTCGCGTGGCCGACCCCGAAGGGGTACGAGGTCGTCGGGGATCTGGAGGTCAAGATCCCGACTCCTTTGGGCACCGCGAATGCCGAACACGTCTTTAAGTTCAGAGCCTATCCGATTACCTCTGCGGTCCGCAGGGCGATGATCGCAAACTGAAGGTGTAAGAAGCCTATGTAATTGGCGGCTTTCTTTTCCCAGCGAGTGAGCAACCGCCTGGCGCGGTTGAGCCAAGAGTGCGTGCGTTCAACTTTCCAGCGACGGGCCTTGCCAGCCCTATGTTTTGGTTTCGGAGGCTCGTTGACCTGTAACCGTTCACACCCCGGCGAGCAATGAGGGGGCCGGCTGGTGGGCGAAGTGGGCCTGCACGGCGGCGGTGAGGTATTCGAAGCTGTTCCGCGATTGCTGATGACAGGTTTCGACGACAGTCAGGATTGCCTCCACGAAACGGCTCCCGCGGGCGCTTTGGGTTCCAAAGGAGAGCTTGCGCCAGATCACCGCCGGACGCAAGGCGCGCTCGCTTACGTTGTTGGTGGGCTCGACCCCCTCAACATCCAAGAAGGTCCACAACCACTCGCGATGGTCGTACAACGGTTCGCACATTCCCATCAGTTTCAAGTTGCCGCTGAATGCTCCGCGCAGCAGCAAGCTGCCGATCTCCTTACGGATCGGGTGCATCAGACGCAACATTCCCCCGCGGGTAATCGTCCCATCGCGGTAGCGAGCCCAATGTCGAAACAGCTCGCGTGTCGGACGCATCAGGTCACGTCCAAGACGTTTCACTTGGTGATCCGGGTGGTCGATGAGGGCCTGAAAATCCCGCTTCAGATGCGCCCAACACCACTGCGGCCTGCCGATTTTCCAATACATCTTCGCCCGGTCGCAGTTGACCACACCCTCGAAGGGGTCGGTGAGCAGTTCGTGAAGCACCGTAGCGGCGCGAGTCGTCCGCAGCGCAAAGAACGTATAGCTGCCTGCGACGAAAGTCCACAGCCAAGATTTGGTCTGGGCTTCCTTCGTTGGCGATTCGTCGATGCCCAGCACCGGTTCGGTCCGCAATTGTGCCGCCAGCTCCTCATAGGCCGGCGCGATCGCAGCCCTCGCGCGATCTTGCAGCTTGACAACCCAACCCGGAGAGCAGGGTTGATTCAGCACCTGCTCCAGGAACAGGGCCACACGTCGCTTACTCTGTTTGAAGCATCCCATGAGCAATCCCGTCAGGGCAATCAGCCTGGGCCCAGCTTGCCCATGCGGAACGCCTGGCGGAAGCTGGCCACAGGTGCTTGCGGAGGAAACGGGACACGTCAGCCGGTGCAGTTGATACTCCGTCACCAGCGGTTTGATTTCGGGGATTTCCCAGACTTGGTGCCGCAGCGGTTCGGAATCCAAGCCGGTCAGCACTTCGCCGCAGCGGCGGCAGTTTTCTGGAATGGCGGGAACAACCTGCGTACATTGCTCGACGGGAATCAAGCTCCGCTCGTGTTTGGGATGACCGAGCTGACCGCCTCGTTTCCTGCCACTCTTCCTTTTCTTGGGCGTAGGCTTGGCATGCGGATGCTCGGTACTCGGCGGCAGCGAAGAATTCCGTGGCGTCTTGTTCAGACGCGCTTCAAGTTCGGCGATCTTCGCCAACAACAACCGAATGATTGCCTGCGACTCCGGCGACTGCCGGGCAATCAGCTCTTCCGTGAGCAGCGGCTCCTGCGACATGCCACCGGTGTCGCTGATTTTGCTCCCGGCGCGAAGATCAATTTGCACGCCCCGGCCTCGCCGGGGCGTGAACGGTTAC
>DASZPH010000136.1:0-19802 GCA_035550375.1 Pirellulales bacterium
CGCACGCACTCTTGGCTCAACCGCGCCCGGCGGTTACTCACTCGCTGGGAAAAGAAAGCCGCGAACTACATAGGCTTCTTGCATCTTCAGTTTGCGATCATCGCCCTGCGGACCGCAGGGGTAATCGGATAGGCTCTTAGGCATCGATGCTGCCGCTAACCCCGATAATCTGCACGCGATCTGGAGCATCCTTGGCGTCCACGTTCCTCGCCGTGTCTTGCTATCGCCTTGGCTTTGGCCCAGCTTGCCGCCGCGGTTCCACAACATGATTCCTGGGCGCTTCTGTAGCCTCTTCTTGCAATTCAAGACTCCGGTGTTCCAAAACCATGGACGCGCGAAGTACTACACGCAGTTCCGCGGCTCTTACTTCGAGGTCGGCTTTACGAAGCATCAGCAAAATGTTCTCCTAAAATTAGAAGAGCGTGTGACCGATCTCGCCGTCGTCCGCTACGCCTCTCCCGCATTTTGGTCGCGACTAGATTTCGACCAGTACGATGAGAAGCGAACGGTACTTGCCAATAGTGCGTTTGTGGCACCGGCGAAAGTAAAATCACACCAAAAATGGATGTATGCGGGCGTGAAGGGTAAGGTTGTTCTCAACCCAGATCCTGAGGAGACTGATCCTGACAATTGGGACACGGTCATTGGGATGCTGGAGTTCTTGGCCATTCGCCAGTCACTCCGGCAACACATTCGATCTCTCGCATTGGCACTTGGCGGGATTGTTGGAACACCCGCGACGGCAGACAACACTGCGTGGATTCGGAGAATCCAGCGATACGGAAGCCTATCAGAAGACGATGCGGGTCTGGTGACGGACCTAAGCCGCGTAGCTCAGGCGGCCGACGAGGCAGCGGCAACATGGCTTGTCCTGCTATTACCAGACGATGAATGGCGCGACGCACTCCGGAACCGCCGAGGCTTGGGGTGGCCGATGCTCCTCTGGTCCCTGATGATGGGATATTAGTACGATCCGATGCACTCGATCTGATGGAGTCACCATCTACGGCAGCCAGCTCCGCCCCGTGGCCCTCGTCATCCCGGCGGTAGAGCCTCGGCTGTGCTGCGGTGAACGGTGCCTCGGCGTCACCGCCGACGTCCGCGCCTTGGCAGCCAGCCGCAGCAGCTAACTAGCCAGGATCGCGTAGACTGTCGGTCGACTCAGTGAAACTGCCCTGGCGATCGCCGCTACCTTCGCGCCCTCGGCACGCATCCGACGCACAACGTCGACCTGCTCTGGCTTGACCGTCAGCCGCCGCCCCTTCTTGCTGCCACCCCATGTTTTGCCTGCTGCCCTCGCCGCGGCTTGACCGGCTAGCACTCGCTCGGCCCGGACCTCGGTTTCATACTGGGCAACGCTCGCCAGCACGTTGGCCATCATGCGCCCGGCGGGCGTCGACAGGTCGATTCCGTCGCGCAGGCTCACCAGGTTGACCCCGCGTTCGCGTAGCTGGTCAAACAGGGCGGTCAGCCCTTTGGCCGTGCGCCCCAGCCTGTCGAGGCGCCAGCATACGAGGACGCACGCGCTGCCCTCGTCGATGGCCCGTTGGAGCTTGGCCCAGCCCGGCCGGTTCATGGTCTTGCCCGTAAACGTGTCGCGGTACCAAACGACGGGCTCGGTCCGGCCGGCTGCCCACCGTTCAAGGTCCGGCAACTGGCTACGCTGGTCCTGGCGCTTGCTGCTCACTCGAACGTAAATCGCCACGTGCTTCATGGTGCTTGTCTCCGAACGTAAAGGCTGGATTAAACTCGACGCTTGACGCTCGGCAGCGGTCGTAAGTCGGTTGGCGATGGTCGCCATTCCGACGGCTATTGACGCTTTACACTTTCGCTGCACGACGCTGGCCGAGTCCGCGCCGCCCACTGCCCGGCGGCGCGTCATCGGCGAGCGTCAGTCGGCGCCGTCAACGGCGAACAAGTCGCCCTGGCCGGGCAGGCAATCGAGCCCTGACAGCAGCGTGCGCTGCCGCTGGCGCTCCGGCGGCTCAGGTTTCCAGAGGGTCGGCCGCGGCCGATCGTTCGCCAGAGCGAATGGCTGGCCCGCTGGCGCGTCGTCGTCGCCCGGTTCGACCACGGGGCCGTCCGGCACTTCCGACGTGCAGAACGCGATTAGCGCGTCCAGTTCGTGGCGGTTCAGGTAACCCTCACCGAATGCCCGGCGCGCCCATAGGCTCATCGGCTCGTCAGGGTGGCGCGGAAGGGCGTCTTCGGTGACGTCGAGCAAGCACTCCAAGTCGGGGTCAAGGTCGGTGCTCATCGTGCACCCCCTTCCCGCGCTTGTTGCTCGCGCTCAAAGCACCCATCGCATAGAACCGGGGTGGCCGCGCCGAACCGGCGAAACCGGCCGGGTTGTTGGCAATTCCAGCACGCGCCATCTGGCCGGCCGGGGTTCAGCTTGCGATCGAGCCACGCGAGGAAGTCCGCGTCCCCTTGGCGGGTGCGCCGTTCCCAGCGCTGATCGCCAGGGTTCCACCGGAAACCGTTCGCCTTGACCGCGGCGAGAATGTCCGCGGCCGGCTTTTCGGAGAAGGCCACGAGGGTGTACCCCCGCGTGATAGCGGTTCGCGTTATCATGCGGCCACCCCCTGCGGCATAAGCCGCGCGGACCGCTCGAGCGCTTGAAGCGCGAGCCGCAAGCTGAAGTCCTCCCCGTCCCAGCCCCAAGCCGTCCACCCGGCCGGCAGGCTGGCCTGCCCGGTTTCGTCGCACCAAATCTCGGCCAGACGAGCGGCGCAGGCATCGGCAAACGTTTTGCCGGCCCCGAACCGGTACACGTCGAACCGTTGGCGCAGGGCCTTGTCGAGAGCCGAAGCGTCGTTGCTGGTCGCGACCACGACGCAGCGCGGCGGCCGCCGGGTATCGTCGAGCGCCACCTTGAGGTACCGGACGGTTTGCGGGGAGAGCCACTCGAGCTCCTCGAGCACGAGCACGTTCCATCCCCGCCCCTCGATATGGCGTTGGCGCATGACCGGCCCGTGCCGTTCGTTGCCCTCAAAGAGCGATCGAGCCACGTCGATGGAAAACTCAGAACACGGCACAAGGTACAGGCCCGAGCATTCATCGACGCTGCCCAGGTCCGCGGCCAACGCGAGCGCGGCCGAAGTCTTGCCCACTCCAGGCCCACCCTCGAATAGGAAGCAACGGCTGTCAGGCTGCGCCAGCCAAGCCGCCAGGTGACGGGTGACGGGCTGCCCGATAACGTCGGCCAAAGTCTGCGGCCGTAAGCGATCGGCGAGTCTCATGCGACACCCCCTTCCGTCTTCGCGGCTTCGGCTTCGTCGGCATCGGCCGGGTTACTGCCCAAGACCCAATCCGCGGCTTTCTGCGCGGCAGCCGCAGCTTGCACGACAAGGCGGGTATCGCCTCGCAACACTTTGAGCCACGAGGCAATGTACGCGGCTTCGTTCTGCTGCAGCGCCGGTACGTCGATCCCGGCATAGCCGCACAGGAAGGCCGAACCCATCTCGGCGACCAGTTCCTCACGCGAGTAGACCGGCGTCCCGAAGGGTGCAATGTTCGCGATGCCTTCGCGGTTTAATCGCGAGGGGTGCCCGGTCGCATGCGCCAACTCGTGAAACAGCGTCGCGTAATGATCCTCGACGCTAACGAAGCGCTCGGGCTTCGGCATCGCTATGGAGTCATCGCTGGGCCGATAGAAGGCTTGTGGCCCCCCGTGTCCAATGCTTGGCCGGTTGGCCGGCAGGCCAGCCAGAATCGCTTCGCAACGCTCGATCGGTTTGAAATCGAGCTTGGGGCCGGGTGTCGCGAGCAACGCGCTGGGAAGGCCCTCGCACTGCTGCACGTTGAAGGCCGTGTAGTACCGCAGGATGAAAAGCTTACGCGCTTCCCCCGTCTCCTTGTCGACCCCTTCTTTGATGCACCAGAAAACGACGGGGAACCCGTGCTCGCCCTTCTTGACGTGCCCGCCCCACATTTCGGCTTGCCGGTAGGTTAGCCAGTAGGGCGAATCGTAAGCCGCGGCCGAGAGCATAAACACGTTGACGCCGCGATACGCTCGACGTGTGCAAGCGTTGCGAGGCTCACTGCCCTCGCCGCCCCAAGGGCGCCGCCAGGGGATAACCCCTTGCTCTAGCTGTTTGACGATCCGGTCAGTGACGATAGAGTAAACGTTGGACATGGAAAATAACCCTTTCCGTGTCTGAGGCCGGGTGAGTGTTAGCGCACTCACTCGGCCAGCTTTGTTTCATCGGCCGACCATCGGCCGAAGTCGCTCGCCCCATCTTGCGAGCCGCGTGCCGCGCCGGAAAAAACTTGTCCGGGTGTTGGGGTTGGGCTCCTCTCGCGAGGTCCTCGCAGGCGCACGCGCGAGCGGCCGAAGTGTTCAAAAATGCCGCAGCAAAACGATACATGGCGCGGGCCAGCAACTCGCAGCGGACCGTCGATCAGGTTCGCGCCGGCCCCATCGTTGTTCGCGACCCGCGGCCCTCAAGCGGCCGCACGAGATTGGACGAGCGAACTCTTAATATGCTCCTCGCTCTGTCGTGTCGGCTTCGCGCGCGAGGACGCGAGTCGCGCGCGAGCGCTATACGTTAGAGCGCGGCCCCCGCCCCCCGGGGCCCCCCACGGCTCTCCCCAGGTAAATCGACGTCCCGTCCCAGAATTTTTGCGTGCTGGGTAAATGGGTCGGCACGCGCCTCTGCTCTCCCTCGCAATCGCCGGCGCCGCACGATAGAAAAGACGGACGTTTTTCCGTCAACATCCGCGGCGCCGATCGACGTGCGACCCTTTTAAGGATCAAAGGAAAATGCCTTTTTGCCATAATCAGATCGCTGGCAGGCGCCGCCGGCCGCGACTTGAAGCCTTGGAACAACGAGCGATGCTCTCCGCTGGTGTCCGAGAGGAATACCTGCTGGAGCTGATCAATCAGATGCGAACCGACCCAGCCGACGAGCTGCCGTTGTTGCTGAACTCCACCGATCCCAACGTGATCGATGCCTTGAATTACTTTCAGGTCGACACGACGCTGCTCGCTCAGCAGTGGGCCACGCTCAGCCCCGTTCCGCCACTGGCGTACAACGACAACCTGGCGACCTCGGCGTTGAACCACAGCGAGCTAATGAACCAGCTCGATCAGCAGAGCCACCAACTGCCCGGTGAAGCTGACCTGCTGCCACGAGTCACAAACGCGGGGTACCCGGCGTCGTCGGTCGGCGAGAATATCTATGCCTACGTTTCAGACGTGTTCGAGGCCCACGCCGCCTTTGCAATCGACTGGGGGAACGGTCCTGGCGGCATGCAGAGCCCACCGGGACACCGCGACAATATCATGGCCTCGGACTTCCGTGACGTAGGCCTGGGCATCGTAGATGGGGGCGGACCCGGCAAGACGACGGGCCCGGTGCAGGTCACCGAAGACTTCGGCTCGCAGACGAATCCGGGCAACCCGTACCTGGTGGGGGCGGTGTTCATGGGCATTGCCTACAGTCTGTCCGGTGAGGGAACAGGGCAGGTGACCAGCAACGGCATGGCGAACGTCACCGTCACGGCCGTATCAACCGCGAACTCGTCCGTGACCTTCACGACGACGACAACAGCGGCCGGCGGTTACCAGCTCCAGTTGCCGGCTGGCACCTACGCGGTCACGTTCTCGGGAGGAGGCCTGGCCGCCAACGTGGTCAAAACCGTGAGCTTGGGGGCCGATAACGCGCTCCTGAACGTGGGCTCGTCGTCGGAGACTCCGTTACCCACCAGCAGCGTCACACCGCTACCGACAACGAGCCCGGTCAGTTTCACGGTTTCTTGGAGTGGTAGCGACCCAGGCGGGCCGGGCATCGCCTCCTACGACGTGTTCGTCTCTGATAATGGCGGACCGTTCAGGTCGTTGTTGGCGGCCACCACGGCAACGTCGACCACCTTTCATGGCGTCAATGGCCACACGTATGGTTTCTACAGCGTAGCCGTCGACGTGGTCGGCAATCGTCAGCGAACGCCCGCTGCCGCGCAGGCCACGACGAGGGCCGTCGACCAGGTTGCAAACGCGAAGTATGTCACCGCGGTCTATGAGGACGTGCTGGGCCGCGATCCCGATTCGGATGGGCTAGCCTTCTGGGTGCAAAAACTCGGTGCCGGCGCGCCGATCAGCAGTGTCGCCGCCGCGATCGGGCACAGTGCTGAGTACTACGGGAGCTTCGTCATCAAGCCTGACTACCTGAGGCTGCTCGGCCGTGCCGCCGACGCGGCGGGCGTGCAGTACTGGACGACGCAGATGCTCAACGGGCTGACCGACCAGCAGCTCGAGGCCGGTTTCATCGCCTCGGACGAGTTCTTCGGCAACGCGGGCGGCACCGACCTCGACTGGGTCGACGCGGTTTACATGCTTCTCTTGGGACGCGCGGCCGACGCAAGCAGCGCGACCTACTGGACCAGTCAGCTTGCCTCTCTCGAAGGCGTGGAGTCGGGGGTCCAGGCCCGGTCGCAAGTTGCCGTGCGCATTGCCAGCAGCCAGGAAAACAACAGCAACTTGATCAACGACGACTACCAACACTACCTCGGCCGTCCTGCGGATGCGCAGGGGTTGCAGTTCTGGTTGCAGCAATTCGCGGCCGGCAAAACCAACGAAGACGTGATCGCTGGCTTCACCGGCTCCGCGGAGTACTACCAGGACAAGACTGGTGTCAGTCCGTGACGTCGTGCAAGGCAGCTTTTTGGCAGACGCAGGTCATGAGCCCGATGTAAACCGGCTTGCGCCGCGTCCCAATACAAAAGGAGGCGCAAAGGCAAGGGGGCGACGCTTGCAAGCCACCCAGAACTGGGGTATAGAAGGCCCAAGCCACCATTTCGGTGGCGCTGTTCCTGGAACATTGGGGGTCCATCGCTCGCTCTGGCCGGCCAGCGCCTCGCAATTCCGCCTGGCGGCAGAGATTGTTCGGCTTCTTCGCTTCTAGGTTCAGCCGTTGGTCATTTCGCCCATTAGCCCATGCCCTATCACGCGCACAGTCTGAAAGGTGCACACGAATCGAGGTGGCAGCCGCTCGCCCAACATCTCGTTGCCGTTGCCAACCTCGCCGAGGAGTTGGCGCGCGATGCACGTCCCGAGGACGTGGACTTCGCTCTGGCGGCGCGGGTGGCCGGGTTGCTGCACGATCTGGGTAAATACCGGCCCGAGTTTCAGGCAATGCTGCACGGGGCTCCCAAGACAGAAGCGACCCGTCACAAGCTGGCGGGCGCGGCGTGCGCTGCCGATCGGGGTCGCCTCGACGTTGCGTTCGCCGTCGCCGGACATCACGGCGGATTGCCAGACCGGGCGACACTGCGAAGTGGCTTGAACGGCTCGGGCGGGAAGGATGTGGTGACGAGGCACTGGGAGTCAGCCGTGCAAGATTGCCCGGAGCTGGGCCGGCCGATGGCTGCGCTTCCGCGACTTGAGAACGCCCACGCTTTTGACTTCTTCACCCGCCTCCTCTTCAGTTGCCTCGTCGATGCCGATTGGCAGGACACCGCTGGGTTTTACCGGCTTGCGGAGGGCCGAGCGGCGCCGCCACCGTCGCCCAGCCTGGAGCCAGCCGCGGCGCTGACGAGGGTGCTCGCCTACATCAAAACGCGTGCCGACCAATGCCGCGACGCCCAAATCGCTTCGATCAGGAACGATATCCTGCAAGCTTCGCTCGCGGCGGCGGCTCAGCCACCCGGGCTTTTCGCCATGACGGTTCCCACGGGCGGGGGGAAAACGCTATCCGCGCTGGCGTTCGCTCTCTCTCACGCAGCACGACATGGGCTGCGCCGTGTGATCTACGTGGCACCTTATCTCAGCATCCTGGAGCAGAATGCCCGAGAGTTCCGCCGCGCGCTCGGCATCGAAGACAGCAGCGACTTTCTCTTCGAGCACCACAGCCTCGCCGATCCGCTGGATAAAGCGGAGAACACGCAGGCCGAGGTGTCCGACTCGGCACAGCGCGCCGAGGCGTGGGATGCACCCATGATTGTCACAACCAACGTGCAGTTTTTTGAAAGCTTGTTTGCCAACCAGCCGGGCCGCTGTCGAAAGTTGCACAACATGGCGCGTTCCGTGATCGTGCTCGACGAATGCCAAACGCTGCCGCCCGCACTTGTTGGGCCGACTTGCTCGATGCTGAGCGAGTTCGCCAGGCAGGCCGGATCGAGTATCGTGTTGTGTACCGCGACTCAGCCCGCATGGAGACGCCACGAAAGGTTTCCGCAGGGGCTGGCCCCCGTCCACGAAATCGCCCCGGCGGGATTGCGACTGTTCACGAAGTTGTTGCGCGTGCGGATCGAATGGCCCGCCCAAGATGCAAGGCCGCTCGACTGGCCTGCCGTTGCCACCTTGATGCTGGAAAAACACGCCATCCTCTGCGTCGTCAACACCAAAGGGGCGGCAAGGTCGATACATGCTGAGCTTCGCCGCCGCGGTTGCGACCATGCGATGCACCTCTCGACGAACATGTGCCCGCGGCACCGGTTGCAAACGATCGACGAAGTCCGCCGCCGCCTGGTTGCCGGCCAGCCATGCCGCCTGGTCTCGACCCAACTGATTGAGGCGGGTGTCGACGTCGATTTTCCGGTTGTAATGCGCGAGCTCGCGCCGTTGGAGTCGATCATTCAGGCGGCGGGCCGGGCCAACCGTGAGGGCCTGCTGAACTATGCCGATGGTACGCCCGGCGGACGGGTCACCGTTTTTCGGGGCGCGGCGCCCGTACCGCTCGACCGCTGGTATCAAGCGGGAATCGGCGTGGTGGAGAGGGATTTCCTGCGTGATGGCCGAGAGCCGGACATCGCCCAGCCGGAGCACATCGAAGAATACTTCCGCCGGCTTTACGCGTCGGGTGACGTCGACGCCCACAAGATTGAGGCGCTGCGCGGCAGCCAGTCGTTTCAAGAAGTAGCCTCCAGCTATCAGTTGATCGACGACGCCGGCTTCTCGGTCGTGATCGCCACGTGGGAGAAGGCTCGGCGAGAGGTCGCCGACTTGCTGGCCCAGTTGCGCGCAGGCTGGGATCCAAGGCTGGCGCGCCGCCTTGCGCCGTACCAGGTCAACGTGCGCTATTCGCAAGCGGAGCAGTACGGCGATTTGATCGCCGACGACCCCGCGGGCATCAAGGTATGGTGGGGGCCCTATGACGAACAAATCGGCATGACTTCGGAACTGCCGAGTGATTGGTTGATCGTTTGAAACCGGAGCGACATCTATGCCGTCAAGCGTGTTTGTCAAAGTCTGGGGCGAGTACGCCTGCTTCACCCGCCCGGAACTCAAGGTCGAGCGTCTCTCGTACCCAATCATGACACCCTCGGCCGCACGTGGGGTGCTGGACGCCATTCTTTGGAAGCCACAGATGATCTGGCACGTTCGGAGCATCACGGCCCTCGTGCGCTGGTGGCTTCCTGACGGCGCCTCGCGCCGACCTTACGAATTTCTCGGCGTTCGACGCAATGAAATCCAAGACAAGATCGCGCCTCGGACGGTTTCGGGCTGGATGGCCGAGCCGGAGACGTGCGAACCCTATCTCACCGATTCCGCGGGACGTGAGAGCGTCCAGGGCCAGCATCGCACGCAGCGGAACACCCTCGCCCTCCGCGACGTGGCCTACGTCATCGAGGCAACGCCCCTGCTGACCAAAAAGGCTAACCAGCCTCGGGCCAAGCCCGAGGATATTGACGAACCCGCTGGCCCTGATTCGGTCGCGAAGTACGTGGCGATGTTTCAGCGCCGGGTCGAGAGAGGGCAATGCTTCCATCGGCCGTACCTCGGTTGCCGCGAGTTCGCCTGTAACTTCGCCCCAGTGGATGGCAGTGAGCAACCGGTTGATTGGAATGAATCACTCGGCCTGATGCTCTACGACATCCAGTTCGGTGAGGCGAACACGCCCGCCTTCTTTCACGCCGAAGTGCGGTTGGGCGTGTTGCATTGCGATACGCTCGCGCCCGGGCGATCCGGCGAACCCCCGATCAAGGTCCATGGTTGGGCGCAGACTGCCGAAAGCGAGGTGCCAGCGTGATACTAAACCGCCTCTACGAGTTGGCCATTCGCGAATCGTTGCTCGATGACCCCTCCATCGAAACCCAGCCCATTCCTTACGTTGTCAAGCTTACCCGAAACGGTGACTACCTCGGCGTCGAAGAGCGCCGCGGCGAAATCGTAATTCCGAGCAAGAAGAAGTCCGGCCCCACAAAGACGAAACCCGACAAGGGAAAGCCACTCGCTGTTCCGAAGGCGCACGGCAACCCCGCAAACAAAGGGTTTGCCCGATATTTTGCTGACACCCTGCCGCGCGTGCTGCCTATCAACGATGATCCAAAAAGCGCGGCCAGCCGTGAGACGTTCTGGAACCAGATCGCTGGGGCGGCTCAGGCGACCGACGATCCTGCCCTTAAGGCAGCGCTGGCGTTCGGACGACACACTCTGACCGACGCCTCGCTTGCCGCCAAAATCGTTGCGGAGTTGCAGGAGTACAAGGTCGGTCCGGGCGATCGATGTACCTTGGCCTGGGCGCCGGATGAAGGCGCAACGATCGTCGAGCGATCAACGGTCCGCGACTGGTACAGAGTGTATTTTGCAGAACTGGCTGCGGAGAAGGCGGAAAAAGCCGACAAGGGATTCTGCCAGATCACCGGCGAGTACGGCGCGCTGGCCCGCTCGCACGCCACCAAGATCGTGGGCGTGCCCGACGGTATGGCCGCCGGTGTCAGCGTTGTCTCCTATGACAAGGGTGCCTTTGAGAGTTACGGCTTCGACGGCGCTGTGAACGCCGGTATAAGCTTCCGCGCGGCTGATGGATATACACGTGCGCTGAACGCTCTTCTGGCGAACGCGGTGCCTAACTGCCCGAGCACCTGCTTCAAGACAGGAGGCGTGGCTTTCTTGTTTTGGACCCGTAACCGCGTCGACGAAGCGTTCTGGATGGTGTTGAGCGAGCCCACGCCGCAGGAGGTGGAACGGCTGCTGAAAAGCCACTTTCACGGCCAGGAAACGCATGGCGTTGAGGCGAACGACTTCTATTGCCTTTGCATTTCCGGCAACGCAGCCAGGGCAATCGTCCGCGACTATCTGGAAGAACCACTCCCCACAGCCAGGGAAAGTCTGGCACGCTGGTTCGCTGATTTACTGGTGGCTGACCAATTCAGTGGGGAGCATAAGGCGGATTTTTCCATCTGGGCGCTCGCGACGGCGACGGTTCGTTCCGGCGACGACCTGCCGCCGGCTCTCATGCCGACCTTGGCGCGCTGCGCCCTCACTGGGACGCCTGTGCCGGAAAACGTTTTGGCGGCCTGCTTGCGGCGATTGCGGGTGGAAACCGGTGGCGCCCAATTCACGCCGGCTCGCATGGCCTTAATCAAACTGATCCTCAATCGCCTTCCCCACATCGGAGATCAAAGAATGACCGAAGCGCTTGACGAATCGACATCCGACCGTTCGCCGGGTTATGCATGCGGGCGGCTCTTGGCACTCCTTGCGAGATGCCAAAGTCCCAGGGACTACGGCACGAGTGCTCAGTTGCTCGAACGCTATTACGGCTCCGCTTCCACCGCCCCTCGCTCGGTCTTGGCCGTGCTTTTACGGCTCAATCGCCATCATCTGCGCAAAATCCGGGACGAGATGCCGGGCTTTGCCTTTAACCTCGAGCAGGAGCTTGAGGCCAGGCTTGCACCGTTCCGCGCAACGCCGACAAGTGACCCGAATTTCCCGGCGGTGCTTTCTCTGGCGGAGCAAGGAAGGTTCGCCCTCGGTTTTTACCAACAGCGTGCCGCGTACCGAGCGGCCGGCGCCGAACGGCGCTTGGCTGAAGAAGCCACAACCTGATCGAGATCCACCTATTCTTTTTCCGAGGAATGCCACGTATGTTTTCCGACAAGAACGTCAACGATGCTGTCGATCGCCGCTATGATTTCGTACTGCTTTTCGATGTTGCCGACGGCAATCCGAACGGGGACCCGGATGCGGGCAATCTGCCGCGTCTCGATCCGCAGACGCTGCAAGGTTTTGTGACCGACGTCTGCTTGAAGCGCAGAATCCGTAACGCGGTGGCCGC
This sequence comes from Pirellulales bacterium, assembly GCA_035550375.1. Lineage (GTDB taxonomy): Bacteria > Planctomycetota > Planctomycetia > Pirellulales > JAICIG01 > DASSFG01. The sequence continues at coordinate 12,003 of DASZPH010000136.1, forward strand.
GATCGCCGCCGACCGCCCCGGCTGCGATATCTACTTTCAAACACAAGATGCCACCTTCGAGCGCCGCGTTCTGAACCTGCAGCACCAACGAGCCTACGACGCGCTGCAACAACAAGGAAAGCTGGCGCCGGACGAAAAGAGCGCGAAGGCCAAAGCAGACAACACCGCCAAGGCACGCATCTGGATGTGCCAGAACTTTTACGACATCAGGGCGTTTGGCGCCGTTATGACCACGGGCGTGAACTGCGGGCAGGTGCGCGGCCCCGCGCAGATTACTTTCGCACGCAGCATCGATCCGATCGTTCCAATGGAAATCGCCATCACACGCAAATCGGTGACGACGCCTGAGGATGCGGAGAAGCAAGCCGCGAAGGACGGTTCGATCACCGGCACAATGGGCCGGAAGAGCACCGTGCCCTATGCGCTTTATCGGGGATCTGGCTTCATCAATCCATTGCTGGCCCGCGACACAGGGTTCACCTACGGCGACTTGCGTCTCTTCTTCGACGCCATGATCCGCATGTTCGATCTCGATCGCTCGGCCTCGCGCGGATTGATGGCCGTGCGGAAGGTCGTCGTGTTCGAGCATCACAGCGCGCTCGGCAGCGCTCCGGCGCACCTTCTTTTCGATCGGGTGCGCGTCCCGGCGCTTGGCGCCGAGCAAGCGCCTCGGCACTTCACCGATTACACGGTGACGATTGACCGCGAGGGCTTGCCGCCCGGCGTCACGATCTACGAGTTGCCCGAAGCGCTCGTCGGCGCGGTCGCCGCGTAGCCCCCGGGAGGTGGCCATGGACGACGAGGACGACTACCAGCCCATCCGAGCGCTGAACGACCTTCTGTTCTGTGAGCGGCGGTGCGCGATGCACCGCGTGGAACAAGTCTGGATCGAAAACCGTTTCACGCTCGAAGGAACCACGGCCCACAAAAAGGTCCACTCCGGCCCAAGCCAAGAAGAACTCGGAACTTATGGCCGCACGGTCCGTGGACTTTGGGTGCGCAGCGACCGCCTAAAACTCGTCGGCATCGCCGACCTGGTCGAATTCCGGAAGCGGGACTGTCGCCCTGACGGTCCGTCCGCGACCGAGCCGAAGGCGGCCGGCCTAGATGGCGGACGGGCCCGGCCAACAAAAAACGAAGCCGGCCCCAATGCAAGCCGCCCTCACTGCGGCCCTTTCCCGCAGGGCGAGGGCATTGTCAAAGAAACACCCTATCCCGTCGAGTACAAACGTGGCAGGCGGCGGCGATGGGACAACGACGACGTGCAGCTCTGTGCGCAGGCGCTCTGCCTGGAAGAGATGCTCGGTGTGCCCGTGCCAGCCGGCGCCATTTTTCATGTGAAGTCGCGCCGCCGCCGCGAAATCGTCTTCGATAACCGCCTACGCGAACGCACCGAAGCGGCCGCGCGCCGATTGCACGAGTTGTTCGACTCGGCCGAAATCCCCCTGCCCGTACTCAAGCCCCGCTGCAGAGGTTGTTCGCTGCACGACCTGTGCTTGCCCGAATTGCTTTCCGAGCGTTCGCGCGCCAGCAGGTATCTGAGGAGTTTGTTCGAGGCGCCGATGAGTAATGAGTAGAGCCCACGCCAACACCCTTTTCGTCACCACCCAAGGCGCTTACCTCACGCGCGACCACGAGACGCTGCGCGTCAAGATCGAAGGCAAGGTTCGGCTCACCGTGCCGCTGCACCACCTGGAAGGCGTCGTCTGCTTCGGGCGCGTGACGGTCAGCCCGTCGGTGTTGGCTACCTGCGGCGAACATCGGCTGGGCTTTTCGTTTCTCAGCGAGCAAGGGCGGTTCTTGGCTCGAGTCGAGCCGCCTGTCCACGGCAACGTGCTCTTGCGGCGACGGCAATACCGCTTGGCCGACGATCCGGCCGAGCGTCTGCGTCTCGCTCGGCCGATGGTCGCGGCCAAGATCCAAAACTCACGGAACACCCTGCTTCGCGCTGCCCGCGACGGTGCGGCGGAGGAAGACATGGCGGCGCTGCGGGCCGCCGCCGGACACCTGGCGGCGATGCTCTACGACCTGCCGCGGGCGGCCGATCTGGACACGGCGCGGGGCATCGAAGGGGAAACTGCGCGGACCTATTTCGGTGTACTTTCGCGGATGGTGCGGCACAAGCGGCAGGCGTTTGGCATGACGAGCCGCAGCCGCCGCCCACCACGCGACCCCATCAATGCGCTCCTTTCCTTTGTCTACGCGTTGGTGCGGCATGACTGCCATTCGGCGCTGGAGTGTGTCGGGCTCGATCCTGCGGTCGGATACCTACATGTCGATCGGCCGGGCAGGCCGTCGCTGGCCCTGGACCTCATGGAGGAGTTTCGCGCGCTTGTGGCTGATCGGCTGGTTCTGGCCATGATCAACCGGCGGCAGGTGCAGGCGAGTGGCTTCAAGACTGACCCGGCCGGTGGCGTGCAGATGGACGAAAAGACCCGTCGGGCATTGTTGGTTGCGTACCAGGAGCGCAAGCGAGAGGAGGTAACGCACCCCATGCTCGGCGAGGCGGTGCCTGTGGGGCTCCTGCCGCACCTCCAGGCGCGGCTGCTGGCTCGCACGCTGCGCGGCGATCTGGAGGCTTATCCGGCGTTAGTGCTGAAATGAACGTGCTGGTAACCTACGACTTGCAAACGACGACGGCGGCCGGCCGGCGCCGGTTGAGGCGGGTGGCACGAGTTTGCCTCGACTTCGGACAGCGTGTGCAGTATTCGGTGTTCGAGTGCAACGTGAGCGAAATGGAACTGGCGAAGTTGCGCAGCCGCCTGCTTGACGAGATCGACCCTTCGCAGGATAGTCTGCGGCTGTATCGCCTGGTGGGGAGTTTTCATGAAGTGGTGGAGAGTTATGGAAAGGACCGCCGCATCGACTTCGACGGCCCGCTGGTGGTATAGCGGTCATCGCGAACCCCGAGTACCCCTGATGTCGCCGCTGGGTTCGCGGAGCGCGCAACACTTCTGCCCAACGGCACTTAGGTGCGAATCACTTGGCTGGCGCAGCGCCGCTATCTCACCGACTGGGCAGGTCCGCGGCAATTGTTTTTTGGGCACGGCGGCGCCAGAACTTACGGCGACGGCCTGATTTCCTCCGCGTCACGGCGCGGGGGCGGATTGAATTCAAGGTCTATGCCGGCCTAAGCTCGCGCCGATTCTGATTTCCTCCGCGTCACGGCGCGGGGGCGGATTGAAACGTAGGTTTCGTCGTCGACCGTGACGGGGATTTCGACATTTCCTCCGCGTCACGGCGCGGGGGCGGATTGAAACTCCTCTGCGAGCGCCTTCCGAAACTGAGCCGCCAGGCATTTCCTCCGCGTCACGGCGCGGGGGCGGATTGAAACCTAAAGTCTGTTAGCCGGATGCAAAATACAGAGTATTTCCTCCGCGTCACGGCGCGGGGGCGGATTGAAACTGCAACTGGGCCTGCGAAGCGCAGACGCCGATCATTTCCTCCGCGTCACGGCGCGGGGGCGGATTGAAACGACGGGTGGCCCCTGCGGCACTGATGAGGCAAGACATTTCCTCCGCGTCACGGCGCGGGGGCGGATTGAAACGCCCGTGGGTGGAGCGCCTACGCTGGGCAGCGCCGATTTCCTCCGCGTCACGGCGCGGGGGCGGATTGAAACGATTACTGGGAAAGATACCTCACCACAAGAAAACCATTTCCTCCGCGTCACGGCGCGGGGGCGGATTGAAACAGATCGTCGGTGACGGAGACGAAAAAGACACAAAAATTTCCTCCGCGTCACGGCGCGGGGGCGGATTGAAACCGATTGACGGCGTGTCGATCGGCACGCCGGGGCAATTTCCTCCGCGTCACGGCGCGGGGGCGGATTGAAACTCGGTGATCTGCTCCCAGGTCTCGGCGGTTTCGCATTTCCTCCGCGTCACGGCGCGGGGGCGGATTGAAACGGATCGCGGTGGGCGTAGTTGCCCAGCGTGCAGCGGATTTCCTCCGCGTCACGGCGCGGGGGCGGATTGAAACTCTTGGAGGAGGGTTCGCAGATCGGCTCCCGGTTATTTCCTCCGCGTCACGGCGCGGGGGCGGATTGAAACCGTGAACGAAGCGAGACGCACAACCAGAATGACCCATTTCCTCCGCGTCACGGCGCGGGGGCGGATTGAAACGCGAGCCGGGCAGCGTCCACACTTCGCGGACTTTCATTTCCTCCGCGTCACGGCGCGGGGGCGGATTGAAACAATTGGCCGGAAGTGGAGAAGATAGCACGGAAGCTGATTTCCTCCGCGTCACGGCGCGGGGGCGGATTGAAACGATATTGGTAAAATTAGTTCCAATGACACACAGGATTTCCTCCGCGTCACGGCGCGGGGGCGGATTGAAACACGTTTGGAGTTACCGGCTTTGCCGGGAAAGGTTATTTCCTCCGCGTCACGGCGCGGGGGCGGATTGAAACGGCAAGACGAACCGCGAGGTTGCCACGTCGTTGGATTTCCTCCGCGTCACGGCGCGGGGGCGGATTGAAACACCGATCATAATGGCGAGGATAGCTGATAGCACAGTATTTCCTCCGCGTCACGGCGCGGGGGCGGATTGAAACTTCGGTCTGACGGCCAAGGAGTTGGGTCGGCGGCTATTTCCTCCGCGTCACGGCGCGGGGGCGGATTGAAACAAGTTTCGCATCGTGCCGCGCGGCGCCCGGCCGATTTCCTCCGCGTCACGGCGCGGGGGCGGATTGAAACAACCTGGGCGCGTTCACGGACATTACCCAGGGCAAATTTCCTCCGCGTCACGGCGCGGGGGCGGATTGAAACCGGTAGCCGTAAGGCTGACCCGTCAAGCCGAGCATAATTTCCTCCGCGTCACGGCGCGGGGGCGGATTGAAACATTTAGGCAATTCACTCCGCGTGAGCAAACCGTGATTTCCTCCGCGTCACGGCGCGGGGGCGGATTGAAACTCATTAACATCGTGCGGATAGAGCAAGCAGTTTGAATTTCCTCCGCGTCACGGCGCGGGGGCGGATTGAAACAAGGACGTTAGACCGCACTGATGAGCGAGACGAGATTTCCTCCGCGTCACGGCGCGGGGGCGGATTGAAACGTCGAGCTAGTCTCGTCTCACAACCTCGCAACGCAATATTTCCTCCGCGTCACGGCGCGGGGGCGGATTGAAACGTCATGTATTGATAGGCTCACTCGGACCCGGCGACAGGTCTCTTATCCGATGCCGAGCGCCTGCGGACGCCGCGATGGCCTGATCTGCTGAGGCTGGAATAGCCGACCTTCCCTCGCGGCCTGCTCGATTTCCAGCATGCGGTGGTACGCCACCTCGACCCGTTTGGCGTCCCAAAACTCAAGGGTTCGCCCGGCCGAGCTGCGCTTCGCCCACATGACTCTGTTTTTTCGGAGGTAGGCGGCGATCGCACCGAAGCCGTGCCCGTCGTTGCGGCACTGTACGATGTATCGCATCGTCACGCGGGCCTCTTCGTCGGGCACGAGCCGCCGTTTGCCTCGCTGGCCGGCGACCTTAAATCCCATCGGGGGGCTGCCGGCGACGTGGCCACCCTTGAGCCGCCGCCGCGCGTTCGCCACCTGGCGCCGTCGCCGTGACTGACGGGCGTTGAAGTCAACCACCTGGCGGCCGATCGCCGCCACGTGTTGTAGCCCCGCGAGCTGACTGGCATCGCCATAGTCGGATCCGGTTTCGGCGACATGCACGTGGCAGCCCAGGCTAGCACTTACTTCAACGGCTTGTACGAAGTCGTCGAACGTGCTGGCCATCGCCTCCGGGCTGGCGACTACGATGTGATCGCCCCGCTCGGACTCAGAGAGCAGCCCACGCCAGCCGGGCATCGATCGCAGCCGACTCTGCGTACTGCCCATCGGCTCGGCGGTCACGCCGGCCCAGGTGATCCTCAGCGGCTCCAGGTGCTCGTGAAAGAACGCCTCGATCGACTTCACGTACCCTTCCAGTTCTGACGACGACGTTTCGTCGGCGATCTGCAAGAACTGGGTGTAGCCAAATGCTCGTGGCTGGCGGGCAATCATCCTTGGTCCTCCTGTACCTTTTCCTACGCGGGGAACTCCGCATGTCCGTGGGCAGTCAGCCGGCCGCCGCCGATGATCCTACGACGTGACTCGTGCGGCGCCGGCTCTTTTGAATCCTGGGGCCGCCTTTTGCTGGCCGTTCTTTGCCGGGGCGCTATGATTCTGGTGGACATCATCATGCAGAGGACGATGGAAATGGATTTCACCCAGGCGAGAGCGATTGTCGAGAGGGGCTTTCGAGAAATGGCGGCCGCTGGCGAAGGGAAGTTCGAGGTCGCTTGGCACACCGAAACCGAAGGCACGCTGAGCGGCGAGGAAGATCTGCGGCTCATTCTCCGGCCCGGCCGGGATATGACGCTCTGGCTCTGCGCGGAAATGGAAGAGACGCTGCTGCTCTTCGATTGCCTCCGTGAGTGCCCTGATCGGTTGAGGGAAGTCTGGGACGCGCCGATTGGCTCGGCAATGCTCGACACTGAAGCGGAGGAAGACGACCTGTGGATCGTAGGCGTCAAGATTCCGCTCGCGATCGACGAGGTCAACGCGCGGTCGCTGTCTCGTGCGACGATGGAGGTGCTGATTTCTTCCGATCGGCTGTTCGTTGCCGGCCTGCCCTTGGGAGTGGACGAGAACGACGCAGAAGTCGATTTGGAGGAAGTCGAACTGCTTAGCCCGTGGGCGGAAGGAACGCCGCCCGGCCGAGCAGCCTGACGCTCCTCGGACCAATCGCGACCGCGTCGACGATGAAACCCGCGACGGCGGGGTCGGCCGCCAGTACGGCCCCCAAGTCTTCGTCGGTGACCGGCCGCGGAACCAGGGCCATGCCGCTCTGCTCGACGAAGAGTTCCGCCAGTTCCTTCGTCGTGTAAGCCCACGCCCAGAACTCGCCCTCGAACTCGGAGAGCAACGCGACGGGCTCTGGGTCGTCATAGCAGAGCAAGAACGACAGGCTGGGGCACTTGGCCGTGTCCATCTACGTGCTCGGTACGGCTCGTGCGCGCGAGCAACAGCGCCGGGTGAGTGCTCCTCCCAGCAGAGCAAACAGGATAGCGAACAGGGAATGCCCGGTCGTCAGGAAGTCATTTCGGTCAACGGGAGGCGCCACGGCCACCGGAGTCGGCGCCCATGTGAGCGATCCACCGCCTGACGCCGTGGCGGCCTGACCTGTGTTTGGATCGACCAGGGTTCCAGTGGACTGCAACAATGCTATCGAGGCAAGCGTGGAATTCGCGCTCGAGGATGACTGCGTCGACGGGAGAAGCTCGTAGCATCGCGTCAACAGGTCGGTCGTGACCAGTCGTTCGCGCAAAGCACCCGACCCATCGTGCGACTGCCACGCGCCGCAGACCAGCCAGAGGTAGGCAAATCCGAAGAAGGCGAAGCCCGCCCAGAAGGCACGTCGCTCCCCAGCGTGGTAACTGGCCGCCGGCACGGCCGCCAAGAGAACGACCGCCGCCGAGGTCGCGGTGAGCTTTGACAGGAAGGGTGAGGCATAGATCAGCAGCCCGCACCCCACCGCCAGGAACGAAACGATGCCGAACAACCAGCGGAGCGAGAAGTGAAAGCCACGCATCGAACGCCCTTCTTGTGCCTGGAGATGGGCCGGACCTGTTCACGGTAGTCGTGCGGTCAGGCTGGCGTCAAGCGAGTGCGGCGGGTGGTAGTGGGCTTCCATGAGGAAGCCTCCGTCAAGACCAAGAGCGAGAAGAGAACGGGATTTCCCAGGCATCCATTCGGCATCAACCGCCATGACGGTGCGCCACAAGACGTTATGCGGCTGCCCTCAATTCAATTAGTCGGCAT
>DASZPH010000137.1:0-28087 GCA_035550375.1 Pirellulales bacterium
CCGCGGCCGAAGATGGGATCGCGCCAACGCCGAAGCACTCATGGCGTTAGATTGCCTAGAAAGCAGTAACGCTTGGCACCTCTATTGGACAACCCTTGATCCCGAAAGAAATTAGCATTGCCAGAATCCCTGGCCAGACACAAGGCCATCGCCCCCGGGTGAGACCGCCGCCGCATCGGCTATAATTACCCTCATGAGCCGACGGTTTCAGTTCAGCTTGAAGACGCTGCTAGGTCTCGCGTTGGTCGTCTGCCTCGTGCTTGGCGGCTGGCCCATGCTAAAAATGGCTGCCTGCCACCTGGAAGTAGCTGACGCTGTAGTTGGACGGCCCGTCGCCATCCGCGCGAGATTCGTTCGTCTATCTGAGCCCGGATGCTTTTGCTACTTCACCGTGAGACGCAAGCAGTCGTACGCCGAGTGGAAGTCGACGGGTATGTTTTCCCCCTATGACGGCTGGGACTTCGCCGGCAAGACGTCCGAGAGCATGACCAGCAGCGATTTTGTCTTTCGGACGTTCGTCTGGAACACGCAATTCGACAAGCCGGGCGATTATTCGGTATTTTGTTGTCTTGGTGACGAGCCGAAGGTGTTCGCGGAAGTTTCCTTTACGGTGTTTGCTGCCCAGTAGCCCATGCGCCGTCCTCAATTCACGCTCCGCGCGTTGCTGGTGGCCATGCAGGTCGTGGCGGCGTTCTTTGGAGGGGCGGCGTGGCAGCGAAAGCTGGACGAGCCGAGGCGATTTCCGGCGCCATCGCATTGGTCCGGCCCGCGCGAGCCCCCAGAGCAAATCGAACTACGCGACGGCTCGCGATGGTATCGAAGCGGGCAGTACCCGCCTAGCGGCAATCTTTTGCAGCCGTCAGGCACACAGGAATAGCGCGCTACCCCGCTGGGCACTCGCTTGACGCCAGCCCGACGGCACGACTACCGTGAACAGGTCCGGCCCATTTCCAGGCACAAGGAGGCGTTCGATGCGTGGCTTTCACTTCTCGCTCCGCTGGTTGTTCGGCATCGTTTCCTTCCTGGCGGTGGGCTGCGGGCTGCTGATCTATGCCTCACCCTTTCTGTCGAAGCTCACCGCGACCTCGGCGGCGGTGGTTCTCCTGGCTGCCATTCCCGCTGCCATCTACCACGCTGGAGAGCGACGCGCGTTCTGGGCCGGCTTCGCCTTCTTCGGATTTGCCTACCTCTGGCTGGTCTGCGGCGCGTGGCAATCGCACGACGGGTCGGGTGCTTTGCGCGAACGACTGGTCACGACCGATCTGTTGGTGAGGGGTTACGCGGCTCTCCCCTCGACGCAGTCATCCTCGAGCGCGAATTCCACGCTCGCCTCGATAGCATTGTTGCAGTCCACTGGAACCGTGGTCATCGATCCAAACACAGGTCAGGCCGCCACGGCGTCAGGCGGTGGATCCTCCACGTGGACGCCGACTCCGGTGGCCGTCGCGCCTCCTGTTGACCGAGCTGACTTCCTGACGACCGGGCATTCCCTATTTGCGATCTTGTTCGCCCTTCTGGGAGCCGCTATCACCAGGCGCTGCTGTTCTCGCGCACGAGCCGTATCGAGCGCACCGTAGATGGACACGGCCAATTGCCCCAGCCTGTTGTTCCTGCTCTGCTACGACGACCCCGCACCCGTCGTGCTGCTGACGGAATTCGAGGGCGTCTACTGGGGCCTGGCCTACGCGACGAAGGAACTGGCGGAACTCTTCGTCGAGCAGAGCGGCATGGCCCTGGTACCGCGGCCGGTTACCGACGAAGACCTGCGGACCGTACTGGCGGCCGACCCCACGGTCGAGGGCTTCATCGTCGATTCGGTTGCTATTGGTCCGAGGAGCGTCAGGCTGCTCGGCCGGGCGGCGTTCCTTCCGCCCACGGGCTAAGCGATTCGACTTCCTCCAAAGCGACTTCTGCGTCGGTCTCGTCCACTCCCAAGGGCACGGCGGCAACGAACAGCCGATCGGAAGAAATCAGCACCTCCAGCGTCGCACGAGACAGCGACCGCGCGTTGACCTCGTCGATCGCGAGCGGGATCTTGACACCTACGATCCACAGGTCGTCTTCCTCCGCTTCAGTGTCGAGCATTGCCGAGCCAATCGGCGCGTCCCAGACTTCCCTCAACCGATCAGGGCACTCACGGAGGCAATCGAAGAGCAGCAGCGTCTCCTCCATTTCCGCGCAGAGCCAGAGCGTCGTATCCCGGCCGGGCCGGAGAATGAGCCGCAGATCTTCCTCGCCGCTCAACGTGCCTTCGGTGTCGTACTTCCCGTCGCCCGCGGCCGCCATTTCTCGAAAGCCCCTCTCGACAATCGCCCTCGCGTCGCTGAGATCCATTTCCGTCATCCTTTACGTTAATGATGTCCACCAGAATCATAGCGCCGTGGCACAAGACGGCCAGCAAAAGGGCGGCCCTGGAATTGAAGAGCCGGCGCCGCGCGAGTGACGGCGTAGGATCCTCGGCGGCGGCCCGGCTGAGTTCGGTTCGTGACGTTGCCCCCGGCCAGCTCAGGAACCCGGCGGTCATCGGGACCGTCAGGCAACTCGCAGTGTCCCGTCGAGCTCGACGACCTCCGCGCGCAAGTCGCCATCCCGCCCAAACCAATCGGCAAGTTTGTCCGCGCGTTGCTTGTTTTCAAAACAGCATGCCGGCACGCGACGGCCCGTCGAATCGCGGACGATGTCGACGCGATAGGGATGCACCTTGGTGGCAAGCACGTCGACGCCCACAGGGATGTCGACCTCGCAGCGTTCGATGGTGATTTTTTTGTGCCGACCGCAGAGATAATACCAGCGGGCGAAGTATTCTGGTGCGGCCGGTGAGGATGAGACCGCGTGAATCTCGGGCGGGTTTCCGTCGTCGGGGTGAACGGCCGCGAAATAGACCGTCGCCTTGACGGTTACCGAACCAACGATGGGAGGCAACAGCGAATTGTTCATAGAGGAGCCTTCCTGTTTGTTATGGAACTCGAAACCGTCGCTCCTCGTCGTAGCACGCCGATTATAGAACCGGGGGATCCCAACAACAAGCGCGCGACGGGTCCGCGCCCCGCCTCGCGACGATCGCGTAGGATAAGTGCAGGAGGAACAAGGATGATTGCCCGCCAGCCGCGAGCTTTTGGCTACAGCCAGTTCTTGCAGATCGCCGACGAAACGTCGTCGCCAGAACTGGAAGGGTACGTGCTGTCGATCGAGGCGTTCTTTCACGAGCACCTGGAGCCACTGGGGATCACCTGGGCCGGCGTGACTGCTGAGCCAATGGGCAGTACGCAGAGTCGGCTGCGATCGATGCCCGGCTGGCGTGGGCTGCTCTCTGAGTCCGCGCGGGGAGATCACATCGTGGTCGCCAGCCCGGAGGCGATGGCCAGCACGTTCGACGACTTCGTGCAAGCCGTTGAAGTAAGTGCCAGCCTGGGCTGCCACGTGCATGTCGCCGAAACCGGATCCGACTATGGCGATGCCAGCCAGCTCGCGGGGCTGCAACAAGTGGCGGCGATCGGCCGCCAGGTGGTCGACTTCAACGCCCGTCAGTCACGGCGACGGCGCCAGGTGGCGAACGCGCGGCGGCGTCTCAATGGCGGCCACGTGGCTGGCAGCCCCCCGATGGGATTTAAGGTGGCCGGACCCCGCGGCAAACGGCGGCTTGTGTCCGACGAAGAGGCCCGCGAGATGATGCGCTTCATCGTTCAGTGCCGCAACGACGGCCACGGCTTCGGTGCGATCGCGGCCTACCTCCGAAAAAACAGAGTCATGTGGGCGAAGCGCAGCTCGTCCGGGCGAACCCTTGAGTTTTGGGACGCCAAACGGGTCGAGGTGGCGTACCACCGCATGCTGGAAATTGAGCAGGCCGAGAGCGAGGGCCGACCGTTCCAGCCTCAACCGATCACGCCGTCTCGGCGGCAGCCCGCCCTCCGCATCCAATAAAATGTCGCTCACCTCCGGGCGAATCCAGCCCCGCCCTTTTTCGCGGTGCGTCATTCTTCGTGCTGCCGTCGTGCCGACGATTCGTTTGCGGCTGAAATACGCCGCCACTAAAATCGGGGCACGCCGAGTTCGCTAGTCGGCTGGACCAGACATTGTTTACACGAGGTGAAAAGACGGCCCGCGCGAGGGCCATACCGACAACTTGAATGACGCGATTGCGTCAAGAACTGCTTCAGAGAAAACGACCAAACCGGGCCCACAAGCCCATGTACAGAGGCAGTGCTTGGCCGCGCTCCCGCAAGGGAGCGTCGGACCATGCGCTGTTCTGTACGCCCCTTGGTCGGGGTTCTCTGAGCGGCCGTGGTTTCGGCGCTCCTTTTTGTTTTGTCCAGGCGTGGTATACGCCGTAATGCGGGAAGTGCGAGATGCCATTCGATCCGGTGGCCGATGCGATCACTTCAGTGTTCGCTGCCTACAAGGCCCTCGACGCCGACAGCGAAGAGAGAAGGGAACAATTACGGCAAATCGCTTCTGTCACCGAGACCAGTGTGAACGCCTCGCCGCGGTCGCTCTCTGACGCTGCGGCCTTTTGCCTCGACCGCTACGTTGACGCCGAGCTCGACTATCAGACGGCAGGCGACCGCGGACTAGGACGAATGACCGACCACATCAGGCGGCTGGCGGCGAAGCATCGCGACGTCGTGAGGGCGATGAATTCGCAAACGCGGCTCGGTCTTCGTCGAGCTGTCGCCCGCCACGTGGCTTGCGGCTATGTGTGGGCCGCTTGGCGGTACGAGCTCGAACCCGAATCGAGCGTCTCCATGTCGAGCGACGCGCTGCTCAGTATGTGGGTCCCGGCGATCTACTCACCGCCGTTCGACGTGAAGACACAAAGCTCGGATGAAGATGACATAAAGACCCTATGGTTCAGTTCGACCTGCAAGCCAATTCACGATGTTCTGGTTGGAGCCGGCGCAACTTGGGATTTTTCGGAGACAGTCGGGTCCGACCAAGCCATCGTGACCCACTATTTCACCGCAGGAATGCTGTTGCGGATGCTAGAGCATCGCCCGCTCACAGTGACCGAACGCCTCGGCGTCGTCACCGGGTTGACGTTCCTTAGCCGGCAAAGTAGCGCTGCCATTTCGGCCAACAGGCAAAAGCGTGACTGGAGAGACTGGCGGTCGCTCATCAATGGGATGGATTCGATAAACCCAGGTTTCTTTTCGGGGATCGAGGGGCGTGATTCGTTAATCACCACGATCGCCGCCTTTGTGTGGAACGCTGCCGAGGGCGATATTGAGTTCAAAAAACGCTGCGTAGCCACGGCCCTAGAGGAAGCGGGATTTCGAGTACGACTACGAGAGACGGACACCATTGATCTGCCGGGATTGGATCTATTTACCCCCACGAAGGCGAATTCCGCCTTGTCAAACCAGCCGGCGGCCCCGACGGATGTCTCTCGAGCGTCTTACTATGGGTCGCCGTGGTGTCCAGTCTTTGCATCACCATTTTCCTCAACCCGTAGGTTGCTTGAGCTGATTCAACATTGAAAGGGATAAGTCCCCGTGCGGCTGGGCTCCTCGGATAAATCGTTTTCGGAGTTCTAAGGGAGGTAAGGATGGACGCTCTTGCCTGGATATTCGGCGTCGCGTGGGCTCTGTGTGGAGCTGCGGCCGCGGCCCGCGTCGGCAATCTCGGCCTGTGGCGGATAACGATTTGGCTAGGTCCGCTGGCATTTTTCATCTTTCCACCGAGAGACCGAACGGAATGGCCAACCCCTGATCAGGACGAGAGCGCGGCCGCAACTACGGTTGGTTATGGGGATGCGTGGTTAAGGTCGAACCTGAGCGATACGATTGCTGCCGGCGGCGGGACCGAGTGGGTTCGCTGTCCTGGCTGTTCGGGTGAGATCGGCATTCCGCCGGCCTGGCCGGCGGAGGCCGTGTGCTGCCCGAAGTGCTCCGCCGTAGTTCGCATCGACGAACGTATGCGCGTGCTTTGGCGACCGGCAGAACAGCTCGCCGCCCCGGCTTTGGAGCCGGGTGGGTCGCGCGAATGGATCGCATGCAACGGCTGCCGGGGCGAAATCGGCGTGCCTCGCGAGTGGATAGGGCCAACGATCGCGTGCCCGAAGTGTGGGTCGATCGTCGCGATGCGGGAGACGGGCAAGGTGCTTTGGCGTCCACCACCAGAAGCGGCGGGCGTGGCGAGACCGCAAAGCGGCAGTCAAGCCTTTTCTGTTGGCGAATCCCAAGGAGCCCATGCGTGGAAAAGGCCGGCGGCCGCGGTGTTCCTCACTCTCGGAACCTTGGCGTTCTTCTCTTCCGCGGTCATCGGAGGGCAAGGAAGCATTGAAGCTGGGCTTCTGGCGGGCATGCTGAACCCGATCTTTTTCGTCGGCGTGCCCCTTGGCTGGTACTGGTGGCGCAGCGCGGGTGGCACGCAAAGCATGAACGTTCAAACTCGCGGTAAGAATGCCGTCCTGCACCAAACGAGTGCAGGATCCGAACCGGCTGCACCTGCGTCTATCGCCGAAGAGAAGCTGTCGGCCTATAAGCGCAAGAAACAGCAACGTCGGGCCGTGAACATTACCGTTCTGATAGTGCTTTCGCTTGGCGCACTGATTGGCTGCCTCATCATGTTCGCCATCCATGACTCATGGGAACATTCTGCCGGCGGGGCGGTGGCAAAAATCGAATGGCTAGGAGGCAGGGTCACCAGGGAAGGCGTTGGCACCGACCAGAGGGTCGTCGCGGTCGACTTGCACGACACGCTGGCGGGAGACTTCGATCTCGACTGCCTGAGGCATTTGCCGTGGACTAAGCGGCTCGATCTTTCACAGACAGCGGTCACCGACCATCTCATGTTCGATGTCACTGTCCACTCCATATTCTACGGCGGGGTGGAGCGGCTCCCGAATCTCGAATGGGTCTCGTTCCGGCAAACTCGCGTTACGAAAGAAGGAATAGCAGCACTGGCGCAAGCGATGCCGTGGTTGACGATTGTAGACGCGGATGGCGTGAGCGCTACGGGACGGGAGTGGCGGGCTCGTGGTCTGAGTAATGGCAGCCAGCCGACATATTCACCAGGTGCAGGCGAGGGCGGCGGTCGTGTTAGTGGCCAGAACGTCTCAGAGGCGACAGCGCGACGGCCATACTGGACATGGGGATCAACGAAATCTCTCGTGGAGGAAATCGAGGGGCCGCCGCAATCGGTTCACAAGTACCCCGCAACGGGTTGGGAGGAATGGACGTACCGCTCATTTGACAAGGTCAGGTTTGCCCTTGATTCGGGCAAGGCGTATGAGTGGGACAATGTCAGTGGCCAGTTATCGATCGCACTCGTGGTGGACGGGAAGATTATGATCCAAGAGCCCGATGCGACGTTCGGCCAGGGATCAACCGTTGCTGAAGTCCTGCGCGCCCAGGGAACGCCCAGATCAATGACCACCTATCCAGCACGCGGCATCGTCGAGTGGGGCTACAACACGTCCGACAAGGTCAACTTCGATGCACGAACCAGGCGAGTGACCGAATGGGACAACCAAAGTGGCCTCTTGCGAGTGGCGCCGCAGTAGCCGTCCATTCTGTGACGAAAACGGCCGAAATCCCCCGAATCAAGATCACTTTATTCTGTACAGCTCTCCAGGACCGCCAGCAAGTTGACCTTGATTTGGGTTAAGAGCTTCGAGTTTGTCACAGAATGGACGGCTACGCGCCGCAAGCAACACGTCTGAGGGCCTCACGCCGCTAGATTCAGGGGTGCTCGCCCGCCACGGCGCCTTCCCAGGCGATGGTCATTGCGAGGAGCAGAAGCAGGCCAGCCCCGTTTACCCAGCGCGCAAAAATTCTGGGACGAGACGTCGATTTACCTGGGGAGAGCCGTGGGGGGCGCCGGGGGGCGGGGGCCGCGTTCTAATGCATAGCGCTCGCGCGCGACTCACGTCCTCGCGCGCGAAGCCTACACGACAGAGCGAGGAGCATGTTAAGAGTTCGCTCGGCGAATCTCGTGCGGCGGCTTGAGGGCCGCGGGTCGCGAACAGCGAAGGGGCCGGCGCGAATCTGATCGGCGGTCGGCCGCGAGTTGCTGGCCCGCGCCATGTATCGTTTTGCTGCGGCATTTTTGAACACTTCGGCCGCTCGCGCGTGCGCGTGCGAGGACCTCGCGAGAGGAGCCCAACGCCAACATCCGGAAAAGTTTTTTCCGGCGCGGCACGCGGCTCGCAAGATTGGGCCAGCGACTTCGGCCGATGGTCGGCCGTGAAGCAAAGCTGGCCGAGTGAGTGCGGCTAACACTCACCCGGCCGAAGACACAGGAGTGAGAGTCCTATGTCCAAGGTCTATGCTACGATCACGTCGCGGATAATCAACCTCTTAGAGCAAGGGGTCGTCCCGTGGAGGCGCCCTTGGGGCGGCGAGGGCAGCGAGCCCCGCAACGCTTGCACACGTCGAGCGTACCGCGGCGTCAACGTGTTTCTTCTCAGCGCGGCGGGTTATGATTCGCCGTTCTTTCTGACCTTTCGCCAGGCCGCAATGTGGGGCGGGCACGTCAAGAAGGGCGAGCACGGCTTCCCCGTTGTCTTCTGGTCGATCAAGGACGGCGTCGACGAAGAGACGGGGAAAGCGCGTAAGATTTTCATCCTGCGCTACTACACGGCGTTCAACGTGGAGCAGTGCGAGGGCCTTCCCAGCGCGTTGCTCGCGACACCCGGCCCAAAGCTCGACTTCCGGCCAATCGAGCGTTGTGAAGCGATTCTGGCTGGCCTGCCGGCCAACCGGCCAAGCATTGGGCACGGGGGGCCGCAAGCCTTCTATCGGCCCAGCGATGACTCGATCGCGATGCCGAAGCCGGAGCGCTTCCTCAGCGTGGAGGATTATTATGCGACCCTCTTTCACGAGCTGACCCATGCCACTGGGCACCCTTCGCGATTGAACCGCGAAGGCATCACGGCCGTTGCTCCCTTCGGCTCCCCGGTCTATTCCCGCGAGGAACTCGTTGCCGAGATGGGCAGCGCGTTCTTGTGCGGGCACGCTGGCATCGACGTGCCAGCTCTCCAGCAGAACGAGGCTGCCTACATCGGGTCGTGGCTCAAAGTGCTGCGCGGCGATTCCCGCCTGGTTGTGCAAGCCGCGGCGGCCGCGCAGAAAGCCGCGGACTGGATTCTCGGCACCGAAGCCGAATCCGCCGACGAAACCGACGTCACCAGCGCGAAAGGGGGTGCAGCATGAGACTCGCCGATCGCTTGCGGCCGCAGACTCTGGCGGATGTTATCGGGCAGCCCGTTACCCGTCACCTGGCGGCCTGGCTGGCGCAACCCGACAGCCGTTGCTTTCTCCTTGAGGGCGGACCGGGAGTTGGTAAGACCAGTGCCGCGCTCGCCTTGGGCGCGGACTTGGGCAGCGTCGATGAATGCTCGGGCCTGTACCTTGTGCCATGCTCTGAATTCTCGATCGACGTTGCGCGTTCGCTCTTTGAGGGCAACGATCGGCATGGGCCGGTCATGCGCCAGCGTCATATCGAGGGGCGGGGGTGGAACGTTCTCGTGCTGGAAGAGCTCGAATGGCTCTCCCCGCAGACAGTTCGGTACCTGAAGGTGGCGCTCGACGATACCCGTCGGCCGGCGCGTTGCGTCGTGGTCGCGACCAGCAACGACGCGTCAGCGCTCGACAAGGCGTTGCGCCAACGGTTCGACGTGTACCGGTTCGGGGCAGGCAAAACGTTTGCCGATGCCTGCGCGGATCGCTTGGTCAAAGTCTGGCGGGATGAAACCGGGCAGGCCAGTCTGCCGGCCGGGTGGACAGCATGGGGATGGGAGGGCAACGACTTCAGCTTGCGGCTCGCGCTTCAAGCGCTCGAGCGGTCAGTGCGGCTCGTGCCGCAGGGGGTGGCTGCATGAAAACGCCAAAGCCCTTCTACGAGCTTACCGAGCCCCTCTACACGCTGAGAACCGCCGCTTTGCTCGCATGGTTTGTCCGCACCACAGGCGCGCCACTGCGACCAGGGCAACTACAAGAGCTAGTCAGCGACGCTGAGCGAGCCCTTCGTCGCCAGCGTCGACGCCAGCCTGAAGGGATTAGCGGCAACGCCGGTTCGGAAGGGGGTGCCACGTGAGCACCGACATTGACCCTGAGCTGGACCGATTGATCGACGCCACCCAGGAGTCGTTTCCGCGGCGGCCGGATGCGCCGGTGAGCCTATGGCTCCGCCGGGCATTCGGCGAAGGCTACCTGAACCGCACCGAGCTAGACGCGTTAATCGCGTTCTGCACGACCGAAGTGCCGGCCGGCTCAGCAGTCGAACCGGGCGACGATGACGCATTAGACGAGCCGCCATTCGCTCTGGCCAACGATAAGCCGCGGCTGGCCCCCTGGAAGCCTGAACCGCCCGAGCGCAAGCAGCAGCGGATGCTGCTCGTGGGCCTCGATTGCCTGCCCGGCCAGGGCGACTTGTTCGCCGTCGGCGGGGAGGGCGCCGACTGACGCTTGCCGATGACGCGCCGTCGGACAGGGACGGCGCGGACTCGGCCGTCGTCAATTTCGCATAACAAGTGGTTCACGAAATCAAGCGAGGATTTCATGGCAATGCAAGACCTGCAAACCGAAGAAAAGACCCACAAGTGCGCATCACAAAACGGGAAAGCGAAATCAGCCAAGCAAGAGCTGGTTGCCAGAATCTGCCGGCTAGTCCGACAAGCCGGTCTCGACTACGACGGCTGGCGGTACGTTGCCCGCCACGTCCGGCGTAAGTGCGAGCTGAGGCCAGAGAAGCGATCGAAGAAGCTTCCCCGCATTCTGACGACGGGCCAGTTCCGTGAATTCTACCAGATCGTTGACCGTGCCGACGACGTGCAACACGCGATCATGCTGCGACTTTTGTTCTACACGGGGGTACGGGTGAGCGAGCTTTGCCGGTTTCAGGTGGCCGACGTAGACCTCGACGGCTGCACGATCCGCGTCGACCAGGGGAAGGGCAGCAAAGATCGGTACGTGCTTTTCGGTAAGACGTTCGCCACGGCACTGCGGACCCACGTTGCGGCCCATCCGCAGAACCGTTGGGTATTCCAGACCAAGCGGGCGACTCGGTTCAGCACACGGCGTGTCCAGCAGATCGTCAAGCAATATGCCGAGCTCGCAGGCGTGAAGGCCACGCCCCACACGTTCCGGCATCAGGCGATCACGTGGCTGACCCGGCACTCGGGGCTCGCCGACGCCGAGCTTCAATTGATCACAGGCCATGCTCGACGAGAGACCCTGGCGATTTACCAGCATGTGGCGCTCGACGACCAGCTTGAAGAGCGATACCACGAGGCCATGAAGAGGGCCGATCTCTGAAGCTCTTGCAAACTCTGATGCTGCGCCGTGGCCAGCGGGTAAATGGTGGGCAGCTCGAAAAAGGGCCCGCGACTGATCGTCAATCCGAATAGATCGGAACAATTCGCCGCATGGCGGCCAACGGCCAGCCCGTTTGCTGTGCTTAATCGGTGTCGCTACTGCAATTGACCGCACTCCGCACAGATGCACAGATGTCGCGTGCGAAGGCCGTCAACAACTGTCCGTGCTCGCCCCTAAGCTCACGGGGACACTTGGCCGCCCAAGCGACCAAGGCCACGGCCACGTGCCGACGCAAGTTTGCATCGCCTGTCTTCTGGGCGAGGCGCGCGGCCATCAGGAACACCCGCCAATGATTTCGGTTCAAATGCCAGCCTGTCTGATCGGCGAGCGCAGCGAACGCCGTGATCGCCACCTTCGGATCGGGGTCGCGTAGGCCAGCCAGGACTCCCACGATCACACCCGTGGAAACACGCGTGAGCCTTCGGGCTGCAGCATACGCCGCCCTGCGGATCGCGGGGCGAGCATCGCAGAGAGCGTCTTCGAGTAGTTGTCCAGCTCGTTTCATTGCGCCAGCGTTTCCGAACGCCAAGACGGCAATAGCGACGAGGGCCACCGCCTGTACATCATCGGGCCTTCCAAGGTTGTACTTGTTTGGATTCAGCGGGTCATCCACCTGTGCCGATGGGGCGTATTCCAAAGACTCGTCCACCTGTCCTCGTGCAATTCGTACGAGTACTCTTTCGGTGGTTCGACGGGCCGTTTCAGGGACAAGATCTGCGAAGTCGATCAGCGCATGCAATAGGCCCTGGCGGTTGACGCAGAAATTGTCCCTGTGCTGTGCCATATCTAAGACCGCGTCGAGAAGTTTCCGCCGTGTCGCTTCGTCTAACTTCGTACGATGCCGCGCGAGAGCGTGAAGCCCGGTAAGGCCCACGAAAGCGACTTGTAACTTCCCGGCCGGCTTGACGCTGGTAAAAGCCATTATTTGTTCGGCCAAAGGCTCAGCCTCCTGGCCTGTCTCGATCCATTGGACTTGGCCCCGGATCTCTTGTACGACCTGATCGGCGAGTTTTTGGAATGCGGCCGAATCAAATACGTCTCCTTTCCCAAACTGGTCCGCAACTTGGGCGAGGACGCGGCTAACTGGCCTTCCAGGAGGGTATAAAACTCCAGCCAGTTGGTCGCGGACGCTTGGCCCACCTCTGTCGGCCAGATGGCAAAGCAAATTGGCAACCTCGTCGTAGTCCGATACCTGGGGCCTGTCGGTCAGGAGTGGATAGGTGGTCGTCGCGAGGGCCGGGATTTCCTCGCGTGGCACACGCCACGCCAGGGGCACCATGGCCTTCACGATTTCGGCTCGCTCTAGAATTACCGCGTTTGGGGTTGGCAGTCGTGTCGTCCACGCAGGGTGCGAAATTGCGACGTCAATCGCTGATCGAGATAGGTCGACTGGGAATCCTTGCGCTACGGCCGCAATCGTTTTCCACGCCTCTGAAACGTGATTCGGGCCAAAGCGACACGTGCTAATCTCCCCCGCCCTCTTTAGCAACCACTGTCCTACTGCGGGAAGTACACCTTCTGGGATTGCGTCTGCCAACGCCCGGAGCAGTCTGCACGCAGCGATGAAGTGTCTCCGAAGATTTGCCGTCATGAGGAGCCGACTCACGACCTTTTCAATCAATTCAGAATTGCCTGTTGAGAAAAGGCCCTCGGCAATTAGGGGCATTATGTCTTCATGCTGTGCCAAGATGGCGTGATGAAGCGCATCCTCCCAGGCCTTCAGGGCAACACATTCGTTCGCCAAGAGTTGGTTCGTCCACTGCTGGGCGCGCCAGCAATTATACAAATATGCTCTGCGGTGTTGTTGCCACAGAATTGGAAGCGTCTCATAGTGCTTCCCGCGTTCAGCACCTTGCTTCGCGGAGAAGAGCTGCCGGAAATCAAGCCAGTCGAACTCGACCAACCTCTTCTGGTCAACGATGTTGTAAAAAAGATCGGCCCCACCTTCACCGACATAAAGTTGGAGGTCACTCCGGTTCTGCTCGACGGCAAAGCGCTCTTTAGGCGTTAACACTGGTAGGCGCGGGGAGACGACCTCCGCCATGACAGCAATCGCTTCACCGTGCGCGTAATCTAGATGCAGCAACTCTGCCTTTAGCATCGCCAAGGCAATTGCATCACGCGGATGATCGCCGCCAACCAAACCGATCGAGTCTTGGAGGGATTGGGTCACACCCTCCGAGCCTTGTTCCATTGCCCGGATCCGTGTCGTAACCAACAGTTTTCTGACCGCAGGCGACACGCGTTCAAGAAGCGCCGTTTCAGATATAGGCGATTTGGCAGCGTCCGGCATGACTTATCCACCCTCGGAACCAACTTTGGCTTGACCGAAATTACCCTGGAGGAAATGGATCTCCGAGCGTTCGGCTTCGAGCCTGTGGCGTTCCTCGACACCGGCATGAGGAATGGCCTCTGCAATCGCCTGAAGCACCTCGGTATAGGCACACAAAGCGTCCATGCAGCGCACCCGCAACTCCCGAAACTGCCTCTGATGCCGGTCGAGAACGTCCGCATTTTCGAGCTTTGTCGCAATTTCGGCGAGATGGCGTGAGGCGAAGGAGGCCAAGCCATCATCAAGCAGCCATTCGGCCGCGTCCAATGAGAATTCAACGTACTCGGGGATCGGCAAGTCTGTGCCCTGGAATGTCACGCGATCGGAAAAAGCGAGCGCGGCGCGGTGCCTACCTCCCGCCGCCCACAGCTCTTGTGCAAGGACTCTCGAACGGGCGAAGTAATCTGATGTCGGAAGAACTTCACGCTCTGACTCAAGTCTCCGCCATCGGTCGTCAAAGCCCATCTGCGCGGCTGACAGGAGAGAGAGGGGGGTACTCACTCGCCGACGCCGCACGCTGTCGGCCAACGTAGTCACAAAGGGCAGTAGATCGCTGTAAGTCGCACCATAAGGTACGAGTTCTATCGGTATTCCTTTCAAACGTTCTCGCCAGGCCTCGACCTCGTCGCTTCGTACCAGAATAAAGTGTGTGTGAAAGCAGTTCGCCAGAGTCGTTCGTCCCCACTCCAGCAAAGGCCCGAAGTTCGGATCCTCAAGACCAGCCCCGCATCCGACGAACAGCAAGGTCCCGTGGATCATCAAGCCCCGCAAAGCGGTCTGAAAGAACGGGTCGCTGCAAATGTCACCGTAGGAACGAGCTCCCAGTACGACCGAGTCAGGTTGCCGGTAATATCCGTGAAGGTGAAGCACGTCCTGCGAAGATCCTCGAAAAAAATTGGCGGCCGATGCGTGGTCCCGCCAAGTGATCGGCGTCCAGTTTGTCCCAGCCTCGATCATGCCGTCGTAGTTCGTCGTCGCGAGATTGACGCCAAGATCCGCCAGCGCGCGAACCAGCCTGGTGTCGACGTGCGTTATCCCGCCGATCGAGTCGCTCAGCCATGCGCCAAACACACCTGGCCGTCTGGCATTGAGTTCGTCGGTGATGAACTGCCCTACGCTAATCCAGGCGTGGGACGGTGCGTTGGGATTGTCTAAGATGGCCCGTTGTGCGGCCAGCACGCCCCCATCGGTCCCGCATACGTCCTGGCAGCGCTGAAGGCCGTGCCGCAAAAGTCCTTTCCACGACGCGCATTCCTGATTGCCGCACGTGCCCGACGAGACTCCGATTCCCGCAACCAACACCACACGATTTGGAGAGGTGACTAGCTCTTGCTCAAGTTGCTCCAATGCGGTCGGCAAGGCTCACCCCTTTTGTGCCAAGTCCTCGATCTCGTCGGTTCCGTCGCGAGTCACAAAGCGCACATTCGCGAGCTCACCATAACGGCGCCAGGTCGGGATCAATTCTGTGATCAGACCAGGCACGTCCCAACGCGGGTACACGGCTGAGAAACTGGTTAGTGTCTCGACAAGTGGAACGTCGCTCAGAAATTCCGCTTCGAAGGCGCGAATATCCACCTCGCGGTCGGGGTGTCTGAACACCGAACCGTACAGCTTGGCGACCTCAGTCATCCAAACCCAGGCGCCTTGGCATGCCATGTGCGCTCGGGTAGCGGGGGAATGTCCGGCGCCGGGCTCAAGATATTGTCTGAGCCATGCGGCGTGCGCAATCATTCGCTCGCGTGCTTGCTGGATGTGGTACGCGAACAGCCTGTCTGTCACGGCCAACGCGGAATTTCGGCACGCGGCCAGTTCGGTCAGGACGATGCTTCCATAGTACTCGGCGGTGGCCATGATCGAGAACGGCTGGGCACGTGGGTCAGGGACATCAGAATCGTCGTTCCGGACTTTGTGGTCCTGGACGTGGCCAAACTCGTGGCAGATGACGTAAAGTGCCTCCTCCTGATCTATGCCCCAAGTTGTCAAATGGCCATAGGGCGGGTCAGCAAGGACTGCCGCAAGGTCCTCGAAAACGCCGAAGTGCAGGACAATATCCGAGACAATGTGGTCCTGTTCACGCCGTGCGATCGTCTTGCCAACGGCCGTGACCACCTCCGTGTTTGTGTGTATTGCCCCCACCCGAATCGAGTTGACCGCGCGACCAAATCGATCGGGGCTGACCACGATTACTCGGCCGATGGCGCGCAGGTCGGCCGACACTCGTTCTGCAGCATACCGCAACACCCTCTCAAAGAATCCAAAAAGCACCGGCTGCGGGTCGATTCCCGCGATGTCGCATTCTACACGCACGAGTTCCTCCACCGCTTCGTAAGGTGTATTGCGCCGAATATCGGCGAACACCCGCAGATGCTACCATTTCGCATCGGCCCGCACATGCCCAACAGGTCGTGGTCACTGCCCTCGCCAGCCAGCGAATCAGCGACCAGGTAGGCAGCATTATCCTTGGCGGCCGCCACGTCGTCGAGCTCCCCGGCGCGAGGCCTCGAGCCACGGCACAAACTGCGGCGTCAGCCCGCAGGTCATCGAGCGAGTCGCGAACAGGCGGCTTTGACGACACGCCGGCTATTAGCCGCCATGAAAAGCCGATCGGTCAGCTCGACGCAACGGTCGGACGGCAAGCCGATCCACGCTGGTACAACGTAGGGTCGGAGTGGAGAATGGACGCTGAACTCTCACTGGTGCGCTTGAGCATGGCGTCGCGACTATGACGGCCGAAGAAGAAGACAATCCGTACCGGTCCCCGAGCATGTCCAGTGGCGTGGCGACGCCGTTTGCTCATCCTCCCGTGACTCTGGTTGAACGTTCGTGGTGGCGGCGAGAGTTCCGAGTCGAAACGAGGGTGCGACCGGTCACAGTCGTCTACAACGGACGAGGAGTCGGCCACGAAGAGGTGCTCGTGGACGGGAAAGTCGCAGTCCGGAAGCGAAGCTGGATCTGGTTCGTCCCGCACTTTGACTTCGAGGTTGACGGGCACTCCGCGACGGTCGATGTTGCCGTTTGGCCCTGGTTTCGGATCAGCAGCTTTCGCTTCGTGATTGACGGTCATCCGGCGTATGAGGAGGTCACCCAGGCGACGTGGGACAAAGCTGCTTTGACGGTCGTGGCATGCCTGTTGGCGTTGCTGGGCACCGTGGTTGGCCTATGGTACCTGTTTGTTGAGCACGCGCGGTGAGACGGCGACAGGACTGGGCGGGGACAGTGTGAGTTCTAGCCTTCGGGGGCAATGCCTGCCAGGCGGAACTGCGCGGCCAGACTCCAGCCTCTGGGGCACTTCTCTGGGTTGAACCAGCCGGCTCCCGAGGCGACCCATTGCCGACGATACTCCTCGAAGCCGTCGCCATGAGCGGTGCCCGGATCGTCATCGTTCCCGAACTCGAAGCCGCAGCACGAGCAAACTTCATAGGACGGGTCACCATATCGCAAACAGTACGGCGGCGGCCCGTGGCCCGTCCAAGGCGGCGCGCCGATGTCTCGGTAGGCTGGGGCTTCCAGGCCAGAGAAACCGCAGCACGGGCAGTAGTGTTTCATCGGAACGGGGGCGGACTGCCGGCACGGCCCGCTACCATGCCAACGAAAAAGGTCGCCGCAGGCGGGGCAGGTACCTGGGCGACCTAGCAAGGGTCCGGAGACCATCGGCTCGTTCTTTGTAGGCAGCCCGACGCCGGTTCGCAAGGAAATCCCGTTGGCAAGGATCGATGGCTTCAGGGTCCGCCCGGCGATAGGCTAAGCGCTATGGAGAAGCCCCCGGTTCAATTCAGTCTGAAGGCCATCTTCGGACTGACGACCCCGTCGTGCTGCTCGTGACGGGCTGGCTGACGTGGATCGTTGACGCCGTCCTCCTGCTCGTGGCCGTAATCGTGTACGGCGTTCTGTTTTTTCTCATCGGGGTCTGGGGCTCGCGCGGAATTGATCTGGTCATTCGCGGCCCGCGCCCGCCGGAGCCCAGAACATGAGCCGCCGCTGGTTCCAGTTCTCGTTGCGGTTCGTGCTGCTCCTGACGACTGCGGCCTGTGCATGGCTGGGCTGGCACGCTAGGGCGATTGCTCGCCAAAGGCAGGCAGTCGCTGCCATCGAGGCGATGGGCGGCCACTTAGGTAGCGAACGAGGGTGATGGACGCTTCATGCCTTGGGGCCGGGTCGCCAGCCGTTAGCCGGCTTTCCGCTTTCGGCGACGTCGGCGGTCGTTAGCTACGAGCAGCGGCCGGAGCTCTTCGACTTGGAATTCAGGCAGCCCGCCTTGCCGCAGGCTTTCGAGTTGCTCCTCAAGCGTCATCGCGTGGAACCTGGCCAGTGCGGCCTCCCGCCGGCCCCGCTCGCTGTTCCTATGAGCTTCCGCCCGGGCATGGAGTCGCTGCTCCCGGGCGGCGTGCTCCTCCGGCGTCATCAGCCGCTCTGGCATGGGCGGGACGCCCTCGGTCGAAATGCGCGGCGCCATGCACACCTCCGTGGTTCTGGTTGGTACGCCCCGTCGAACGAGCCGTCGCCCGTGGCTGCCCTGCCAGACCCGGGCTCGCTCGGGCGGCTGTCTTCCACGGAGGCGTGGCTCGTTGCACCTTTGCGGGAGCGGTCGCGGGGCCGACCATTTCAGGGGCTCCTTTTACCAGTTTCTACGGAGGCCAGGGCTAGAGCGCGTTCCTCGGTCCTTCCCTTCTCAGTTGTGAGAAGGGTCTGCTATCTGCCGGTTGTCCCTCTGTGGCCCTGTGTTCTTCCAGTTTGCAGGAT
The DNA here is from genome assembly GCA_035550375.1 of Pirellulales bacterium. Lineage (GTDB taxonomy): Bacteria > Planctomycetota > Planctomycetia > Pirellulales > JAICIG01 > DASSFG01. The sequence continues at coordinate 18,388 of DASZPH010000137.1, forward strand.
GCTGGACGGGGAAGCTTATGCCGACTCGTTTTTGGCCGTTTCTGAGTTTTCGACCTGGACGTAGGACGGCGCGCCCCTCGTCGGGGTCGCGTGCTGGATCAAGTACCAGCCCGGAGCCAGGGTTAAACCGCCCAAGGGCGGGGAACCTGTCGTTTCGCTTCCACAGCCATTAGCGTGCCTCCTGACGCATTGTGTTGCCGCCAGCGGAATCCACCGCTGACCACGCGACATCCGCACGGGGAGTTTGCAACCCGTGCCATTCTCCTGTCGGCAATCGACCTTTTGGTTCGGGAGAAGGATTGCCCAATCGTAACCCGCCTCGGGACGCGAGGTTCACAAAGGCCGCACTCAGGGACCAGTCCGGTTGCGAACCCGGATTGCGCGGAAGGAGCCTTCGCTGAACGCGAATCGTCGTTAGAATTCCGACGGCCACGAAGAAGCTTCCTTTCTTCTTGGTCCGCTCGACCGGGCCACGAACCCGGGTCGGGCCAGGGCCGCTTCGTCACGAGCGTTGCGGCCTTTTTTGACTCTACGCGGAAACGCCGGCAGGCGATCACCAGGTCGCTCCGACACGACGTCGGCATTCTAGCGCACTAGGTCCGGCAGGAAAGCGCCGGCGCCTCGTTTTGCAGCGATTCGCTAGAGCACCTCGCCGTCAGCCTGGGAGGGATCACTCGACGCACCGGCCTGCGACGGCGTCCCTGACGTCGGCGGGCATGTTCGCCGAGGGCGGCCACCACGGGTCCGAGCCGTCTCCCTGCGCGACCGGGTCCCGATCGCCCGCTGATCGTCTGGCCGAGTTTAGGCCAGCCATCGACGACGTGGGCCACGACCACCTGCTCGATTTTGCCGAGGTACTGCTGGACCATTTTGCTTGCCATCTGGTCCGCGTTCCGGCGCGGCTCGCCAAAAACTGTTTTTGCACCGCGCGAAGGGAAGCGGTGGCCCTGACGCAATCTTGCTTCCCTGCCGGACCAAGGAGTTGCGGTGTCGAACTTCGGTGAAAGCAACTCACACCTGTTGCTGCTCAGCATCGCCCCGACGCATGTCCTTCGGATTTTTCGTTCAACCGCCCGCAGACCGCGTAGAGACCTTTCATGGAATTGCTCAACACCAACCCCAGCACCATCAAGACGAGGACGAAGATGTCGGATCATATCTCATTTTCCGAGTTCGCTCGGCTGCGCGGCTGCCGGCCGAGGGACCTGTCGGATCTCTTTTACTCGCGGGATTTGGACGAGACCAAGCTCGTCACGATTCGTGGCCGCCGATTCATCCCTTGGACGTACGCCCCACGCATCATGGAAATCCTCACCGCGAGGGGCCGCATCCGCCCGGAGCTCGCGACGGCCGTCGAGGCAGGAGAGACCGAACTGGGGCCGCTGCAGGACCTCAAGGTGGAGGAATGAAATGAAGCCGCGGCTTCCTCGCTAGCGACCGCGGGTCTCGAAACCCATGGAGGACGGTATGGACGGCGAACAAAATGGCCAAGGACCCGGCCCGCGCGACTGGACCTGGGAACGACTCGTCCAGGTCGAGCCCCGGCTGGGCCGCCTGCTTGACGAGGCAAAGCTTCGACGCCGAGGCGGGTGGCCCGCGTACGAGGTGATCAAAAAGAAGCTCAGGTTGTTGGTGGGCGTTGGCGCCGCAAGGTCTGAGCTTGCTTCAAGCACCGCCTGGGAGACGGCGATCCGAGTCATCACCCGCGCCATGGGGCTTTGAGATGGGCGGCTGGCTCCGTCTCTACCGCCGGACGATCCGCAGCGAGGTGTTTGAAGATCCGTACCTGCTGAAGGTCTGGGTCTGGGCGTTGTGCCGGGCCAATTACAAAAGAGTTTGGGTGTCGGCTAGGACCGGGCGTGGTAAGACGCGAATCGAGGTGCAACCAGGACAATTCATTTTCGGCCGAAAAACCGCGTCGGCTGAACTGCGAATGCCCGACGGCACCGTCTACGGCCGCATGAAAAAGCTCCAGCAAATCGGCTGCATTTCGATGCAGCCCAACACCCATTTTACGATCGTAACCATTTGCAACTGGAACCGTTACCAACGGCCGCAGCGGAAAAGCCCGCAGGCAACCGCACACCCATCCAACACCCAACCCAACACAGGAGAAGAAGAATCTAAAAGAACTAATACTCTTTCTCGTGCGAAGCTTCGCTTCGACGACGGCGACATGGACCTTGCCAAGTTGATCTGGGGGAAGGTCCACGAACTCCATCCCTCTCGCAAGGCGCCTAACCTCGACCAGTGGGCCAACGAGGTGCGCCTCCTTCGCGAGCGCGACGGGCGAACACTTGAGGATGCGCGCGAGCTCTTCTCCCTGGCAAACGCCGACTCCAGCTTCTGGGCGGCGAACGTCATGTCCCCGGCCGCCCTTCGAAAGCACTGGGATCAGCTTGACCTGAAGCTGCGCCGGCGTCCTGCTGCTCGCCCTGGATCGAACGGGGCCAGTCGATCACCGACCCGGATTCACCAACGGAACATCAATGACTATTGCAGTTGACAAACCCGGCTACTCGCCGCTGCAGCTTGTGCGCTGTCGGCCGCGGCTGCTCGTGAACGCACCGCGCGACATGGCGCAGGTTGAGCCGGCTTTGGTCAACTTAATGCGCAGGCTCGTGGAGGGCAAGGCTCCCTGGCCTCTTTACCTTCACGGCCAAACGGGCACCGGCAAGACGGCGGCCGCGTTGGCCCTATGCGACATCACAGTATCCGCCGCTTATTTCGTGATGGACACGCTCTGTTCCCTGATCCTGGCAGCCGGGCCGGCCGACGTGCGCAACACCTGGGGGGACATCGAGGCCAAGGAACTGGTGGTGCTCGATGAACTCGGTACCCGCCAGGAAGTTGGGGACCTGCACTACGCAACCCTCAAACGCGTCGCGGACGCTCGCGAGGTGCATGCCGGCCGGCGCGCCATCTACGTCAGCAACCTCTCGCCCGAGGAGTTCTGCAAGGTCTACGACGATAGGATCAAAAGCCGTGTTCTATGCGGCTCAAAGTTCGAGCTCGACGGGCGCGACAGGAGGCTTGACCGGTGAAGTCTCCCACTCGCGATAACAACCTGCTCGACGGACTGCCGCCCCAGAATCTTGAGGCAGAGCAGGACGTGTTGGGGAGCCTGATTGCGTCGGCAGGCCAGATGTGCGACGACGTGGCCCTCGTCTTGCGGCCGGCCGATTTCTACCGGCCCGCCAATCAGACGCTGTACACGCACCTGCTGGCCATGCACAACGACGGCCTGCCGATCGACGCCCCCCTGCTAATCGAGCGGCTCAACAGGCACAACGAGCTCGAGGCGATCGGGGGCCTGGGTTACCTGGCGCAGGTGGCTGACTCGGTTCCCACCGGGTCGAATGCGGTCTACTACGCGCAGATCGTGGCCCAGAAAGCCGCCTTGCGCGGCGTGATCCATGCGGCGACCGAGGCCCTCCGCGACGCGTACGACGGCGAAAAAGATTCCGGCGAGGTGATCGCCGATTTGCAGGCCAAGCTCGACAGGACCAGCGAGACCAACGCAGCAACCGACCCCATCGAGGCACCCGTCGCCATCGCCGCTGCCGTCGAGCGTATCCACCGCCTGGCAGAGACCAAGCGGGCCGGCGGGCTCATTACCGGTTTCCCCGAGTTTGACAGCACGATCGGTGGCTTGTTTCCGGGCGAGCTAGTCATCCTGGCGGCCCGCCCGCGGGTCGGCAAAACGGCACTGGCGACGCAGCTCGCGACTCGGTCCGGCGAACAGGGCGAGCGGTGCCTGTTTGTCAGCCTGGAAATGTCGGCCACCGAGTTGGCGACCCGGATGCTCTGCGGTCGCGGTCAGGTCGACGGCGGCCGCCTACGTACGGGGAGAGCATCGGCGGAGGACCTTGCGAGAATCGACCAGGCAGCGGAGGCGCTTCGGGATTTGCCATTCCTGATCGATGACCGTGCCGCCATGAGCGTGGCCGATATCCGCTCGCAGGCGCGCCGGATGCGAAGCCGCGGCGGCCTGGGGCTGGTGATCATCGATTATCTGCAGCGCGTCAGTCCGGCGGACCAGAGGCTCAAGCGGTACGAGCAGGTCGGAGAAATGGCGCGAGGACTCAAGCGGCTGGCTCGCGAGTTGAATATTCCGGTGGTCGTCTTAGCGCAGCTATCGCGTGAGGCCGACGCGACTGCGGAGACGCGGCCGCAGTTGCGCCATCTTCGTGAGTCGGGTGACATCGAGGCCGAAGCCGACGTCGTGGCCTTCCTGCATCGCCCCGAACTTATCAAGCCCGGCGACCTCGACCTACTGGGGAAAGCCGAGCTGATCGTCGAGAAGAACCGCAACGGGCCGACAGCGACGTTCTCGCTGGAATGGGATGCGTCGACGACAACGTTCCGGACACCTCGGCCGGCGTCGAACTACTGTTGGGAAGAGGCCGTTCGATCATCTTGAAACGGATTTCGCGGCGTCCTTGGAAGACGTCAACTAAAAGACGCTGGTCAAAGATCTCGGCTGGCTGCGGAAAAGCGACGCGAGACCTTGAACGAGGCGAGCGGGCTGCGTAGTATCTTTCCACGGCCGTAAGGGATGGCCTCCGGTTCTGGCGCGATTGGTGCGCGAGCCGAGTCTGAGGGACCACGCGACGGCGCGTACTCTTTAAAAGTACGCGCCAGTACGGCGGGCCCGCAGCCCGGCTTGTTTCGTTTCAACCAATAGCCACGGAGGCCACCACTGCCATGTCTAATCCCACCACTGCGCCAACTCCGGCGCACCGCGTCCCGCAAAAGCATCCACCAAGTCCCGCTGACGCACGGCCCGGTGACGGTCCAGTGGCATCTGCAGATCGTCAAAGCCCGGCAGCGGACTCGAACCAGCCAACCAGTACCGAGGACGCCGAATCGAAAGCATTTAACCGAGCTCCGAAACCGCCCGGCGAGAACGCTCCGATGAACGCCCAAGTCATGGAAGTGCGATGCTCGGAGATCAAGATCGGTGACCGCCACCGCAAGGATATGGGGGACCTGCAGGCCCTGGCCACGTCGATCGAGGAGGTGGGGTTACTCCAGCCGATCGGCATCAGGGAATCTAATGAGTTGGTCTTCGGCGCGCGTCGCCTCCGCGCGGTCAAGGAAATTCTCGGGCTGCCGACGATCGCGGCCAGGGTCGTGAGCGTGCCTTCCATCTTGCAAGGCGAGTGCGACGAGAACGTGATCCGGAAGGACTTCACCGTCAGTGAGCGGGTGGGGATTGCGGCGGCCCTGAAGGAAGAGATCAAGGCCAAGATCGGCGAGCGGCGCGGCAGGCCATTGGAAGATGCCGTAAAGCAGGAAGATTTTCCTGAATTAGAGGGGCGACAAACGCGGGACGTAGTCGCGGAGCGTGCCGGCTTCGGCAACCCGAAGACCTACGAACAGGCCGAGCAGGTCGTCAAGAAGGGCCACGCCGACCTGGTCAAGGCGATGGACGACGGGGCGGTCTCGATCAGCGCCGCCGCAAAGTTGGCCAACCTGCCGAAGCCTAAGCAGAAGCGCGCCGTAGCTTCCCGTCGGGAGGCGGCTAGGCAGCTCAACCGTGGAAGGAAACGGCGAGGCTTCAGCGTCGAAGAGGCACTCGCTCGACTTGTGAAGACCGTACGGAATGCGGTGGAGAAGTTCCACGAAAACGATCGCCATAAGGCGGTCGCCCGGCTGCGCGAGTTGGCCAACGAGTTTGAACGCATGATCCCTCCTGAGCCGGCTCAGGCCACCGAGGCAGAAGCAACCGACGATGCGTAACGGCCAACGTGTTGCCCGGCCGGGCGGCACGATGACATGAAAAATGGGGGCATCTGAACGGAGGCTTTTGACGATGAACGTTTCCGATAATCAGGCTGCCCAGCGGCTGCTACTCAAGCCCGACGAAGCCGCGGCCGCCCTGGCTGTTTCGCCCCGGTGCCTCTGGGGGCTGACCAAGGCCGGTGAGATTCCGGCTGTCCGGATCGGTCGAGCCGTGCGTTATGACGTTGCAGATCTGCGCGCGTGGATTGAAGCCCGCAAGGCGAGGTAATTTCCTCTGCGGAAGCATTACTTGACATCTGGATAAGTACCGCATAGAGTGCCGGCATGGCCAAGAATGCATCGAAATCCCGAAAGTACGCGAAGGTGTCAGACCAACTGCGGAATATTGTCGAGACATGCGGAATCTCGCGTTATCGCATCGCCCAGGACACCGGCATCCCAGAAAGCGGGCTGAGTTTCTTTCTGAGCGGAAAGCGTGGGCTTTCCAGCAAAGCGTTAGACGTTCTGGGCGAGTATCTCGACTTGGAAGTCGTGATGCATAGCCCGAAAGCAATCCTGAGTCATTCTGAGCAACGTAGCAGGACGAGAAGGTAGGTAGACGATGGCGAGCATCACGCGCGAAGCGGACGGACGCAGGACCATTCAATTCGTGGGAGCGGATCGCAAACGGCGCAGCATCCGACTTGGCAAGATCAGTCAGCGATCAACCGAAGCGGTCAAGTTCCGGGTCGAACAACTTGTGGCCGCCAAGATTACCAGCCACACTGTCGATGACGAAACGTCTCGTTGGGTCGCGAGCCTTAGCGAACCGATGTACAAGAAACTGGCGGCCGTCGGGCTCCTACCAAAACGGGAGCCAGCCAAGCAGACCACGTTGCAAGCGTTCCTAGACGCCTATATCGCCGGCCGAACCGATGTCAAAGAATCGACTAAGAAGACCGGCTACGCTCAACCGCGGAGCAACTTGATCGACTTCTTTGGCCCGGACAAGCTGTTGGGTGCCATCACTGCCGGGGATGCGGACGATTGGCGGATCTGGTTGGGCGCCAAAGTGGGCAAGATCACCTTGGCCAAGCGGTGCAAAACGGCCAAGCAGTTTTTTCGGGCAGCAGTGCGACGCAAGCTGATTGCCGAAAATCCGTTTGCCGATTTGGCAAGCGCTACCCAACGAAACGAGAAGCGATTCTATTTTCTGACCCGCGTCGAGGCCCAGAAGGTCATCGACGCATGCCCTGATGCCCAATGGCGACTTTTGTTCGCTCTCAGCCGCTACGGTGGTCTACGGTGCCCCTCAGAGCATCTTGGCCTGCGATGGGGCGACGTCGACTGGGAGAAGGGCCGAATGACGATTCATTCGCCCAAGACGGAACGCCATGAAGGCCGGGAGTCCAGGCAGATACCGCTGTTTCCAGAATTGCGACCCTACCTGGAGGTCGTTTTTGAGGCGGCAGAACCGGGCACTGAATTCGTCATTACCCGTTACCGGGATGTCAACGCCAACCTGCGCACCCGGCTGTTGAAGATCATTAAGCGGGCCGGTTTGAAGCCGTGGCCCAAGCTGTTTCAAAACCTACGATCGACGCGCCAGACAGAGCTTGCGGAGACATACCCCAACCACGTCGTTTGTGCATGGATGGGGAACACGGAACCAGTGGCCGTCAAGCATTACCTGCAAGTCACCGACGAACATTACCGGCTCGCAGTCGAGGCGGTGCAGAATCCGGTGCAGCACACCCCCGTTTCCCACAGCACAGCCTCGCACGACGCCCCGGCGGAATCCGTCGACCCTCTGGTTTTCAGCGGAATGCGTGATGATGCGAAGCCGTGCGATGACTGTTCGTTTGTAAAGGTAGGCCCGGAGGGATTCGAACCCCCGACCAAGGGATTATGAGTCCCCTGCTCTAACCGCTGAGCTACGGGCCCAGAACCGAGATTTCTTTTGCCCTTCAGGGGCTTGTCTTCACAGAATTCCTTCACACAATTCCGCCGGTTCGTTTCAGCCCGAAAATATAGCCGGAGGGTTCTCTGATGGCCAGGAGCGCAGCCCTGGTGGTGGTCGCAAGTCGGCGAATGGTGCGTGACGATTCGAGGTAAGCGGTATCGCCTCGGCGCCGCCAAAGAGGGCGCCGAGACCGAGTTCCACAAGCTGATGGGCAACCCCGAAACACCCGTTTCCGGGAATTCGGTCGCGGCGATCATCGACAAGTTCCTCGACTACGCGAAGACCCATAACGCCGAGAGCACCTATGACTGGTACCGGAAGTACCTGCAGGATTTCGTCGACCACCTGAAACCGAAGACGCTCAAGGTGGCGAAGCTCAAGAAACACCACGTCACGGAATGGCTGGACGCTCACCCGACGTGGGGTAATTCTAAGAAGCGTGGCGCTTTGACCGCCGTCAGGCGTGTCTTCAACTGGGCCGAAGAGGAGGAACACCTCTCGCACAACCCGCTGCACAAGAAGCTCAAGAAGCCCCCGGCCGGGCATCAAGACTTGACCATGCTGAGCAAGATTTACGCCAAGGTGCAGAAGAACGTCGACCACATGCGGCGAGCCGCCGCCAAGGCGACCGGCGCCTAGAGTCGGATATGTTTTAACCGAGGCATTGGGCCGCGGCTCCGGTCAGGCGGGGCTTGCGGCTCTTTCTTTGTTGACTCGATGTACGCCTCAAGATCGGCCAGCTTCACCCGCCACCCCGGGCAGCGATACCCGACGAGTCTGCCTGATTCGAGCAGGCTGTAGACTGTACTGACCGAGCGGCGAAGCCGGTCGGCAACCTCAGCTACGAGCAGCAGCTTGCCTTCCATCGTTACCAGCCTCGAACTTCTTCAGGCAGCGTTCACACTCGTCAGCCAGCTCGCGCAGCACGGCAATGGCTGCGTGCCGGTTTGACTCCGGGAAACGGTTGACGCGGTTGCAGATCGCGCGGCGAAGGCGATCGAGTTCTTCGTCGACGATGAAGGTTGACTTGCCTTCGCTGGTGACCTGCTGCACACCATCGCGTCCGCCGGCCACCGCCTTCTTCTGCTTGCGCTTCGACTTCTTAGCGAGCTTTACGATGTGCTTCTTCGGCCCAAGGCTGCCTGATAGGATCGCTAATTGTTGACGCAGGGAGCTTGCCAGCGTGCGGCCTGCGGTTGTGTGGCTGATGGCTGGCGCGGCGGGTGCAACTTTCGATAAGTTCCTATAGAGGTAACGAGCATGCATACTATCCGATTGAACCTGCTTGCAGCGTTTGTACTGGCTGCTCCAGCCTCCGATCCGGAAGCAACCGAAGTAACTGTTAAGGAATTGCTCCGTCAAGTGCGTGACTGCGTTCCGACGATCTCCGATCCTCTCGAACATGCAGACTTTTCGCACCGGTTGGCGCTGGCTTACGCAAAAGCTGGTGAAAGAGAGATGGCAGCCACAATAATATCGGACGCGCTGTCGAGCCTTGGCACCGCACAGCGTGACGCGGCTCGAGACTCACTCCTCGCCATGATCGCAGAGTCGCAGTCACGTCTCGGTATGCTTACAGCCGCGATTGCAACCGCTGACCGCATCGACGCGGAAGGAATGAAATGGCTCGCACTTGAAAGAGTTGCGGACGCCGTTGCCGCCTCCGGACGCGTCGAAGAAGCGTGTGACGTCGTCGATCGAATTGACGACGCCTTCTATCGAGACACGGCGCTCGGCACTGTTGCTGAGGCAGCAGCTATGCACGCCGACCTAAAGCACGTGTGGCCTATCTTCAAGTCGATAACGTGCACGCGCGAGCGGTCGGTCGCTCAAGTCCTGGTGGTGCTGCAGCTACTTCGCCGTGGCAGACTAGACCTTAAATAAGCGTACGCCGTATCACGGTGGCGGCCTCACGGGCGGCGCAGCCGCCCGCAGCGGACCCCGTCGGAGCCGTTGGCAAGATCTCGAATTGTCGGTCCGTCATCAAGTTCCTTCAGGGCTAGGCGCCAC
>DASZPH010000138.1:0-43103 GCA_035550375.1 Pirellulales bacterium
GCGTAGCTCTTTGGGGTGCTATCGAGCTTCACGCCGCGAGACAATAGCCTTCATGCCCCGTCCACAATTCACCCTCCGCGCTTTGCTGGTCCTGCTGCTGGCGGTGGCCTGCTTCTTTGGCGGGATTCGGTTCGAGCGGGAACGACAGAGACGTGCCGACGAAGCGGCGGCCGAATTACGTGTTGAGTCTTGGTTAGAGGCGATGAGTAAGCGAGAGCCGCGACGATCTTACGAAATGCGAGTGGTTCATCCCGGCGGCGCCCCACTCATCAACGACCTTCCCAGAAACCGATAGCCATGCGCCGCCCCCAGTTCACCTTGAAAGCGCCGTCCGGCTTGGCGCAAATACTTGGCCGTGCCGCGTCACCAGTTGCACCGGCGGCTGGCGGCGGAAGCCCGTTCCTTGGGTTAGTTCCTTATCCTTGTGCCATTCCCCCCATGAGCCGACGGTTTCAGTTCAGCTTGAGCCGGTTGCTGGTGGCCACGCTATTGATTGCGGTGCCGTTCGGAGTTCATGCGGCGGACGAGGTCGGCTTTCCAGCTAACCACTCTCTTGGACTGGCGCTTTGCGTGGCCGCATACGCCTCTTTCGGAATGGCCATCGGCTGCCTCTTCCGACGTTCGATTGAAGGTGCGGCTCTTGGCCTCATCGCATGCGCGGCCGCCTGGTATTGGACGAAAATCTATCTCTAGCCCCCATGACCCGTCCCCAATTCACCTCCGGGCGTTGCTGCTGGCCATGCTGGTCGTGGCGGTCGGTTGCGTGACGCTGCCAAGACCGATTGGCGCCGTCCGAAGATGGCTCTGGCCACCGAAGACATTCGCTTGCGGGATGGGGACGATGGTTTCTCCGCAGGTCGTCATCGTGGACGAAGACGAAGCGTTGCTAGGCATTCCCAGCACCGACTGACTGCCCGCTTGTCAGGCACCGGAAAAAACCTAAGACGATTTCCGGTTTTCGTTTGACGCCGAGTCAAATGGAAGCACTACTGGGCGTCGTCATTCGCTTGTCGAGCCCTACCTGGACCGCAATAATGCGGGTTTCCCTCGAAATCGAGATCAAACGCAAATCCAAAAACCCCTGGCCCGGAGAGGCACGGCGACACGCGAGGCGTGCCGGTCGTCCTACGAAGCATGCAAGATAAACTCCGTTATTCGGGCATCACGTTCGACGATGTCCTGCTCGAGCCGCGATACAGCCAGGTTGTCCCCGCCGATTGCGACGTGACGACCCAACTCACCAAACGCATCAAGCTCAACGTTCCCCTCTTGAGCTCGCCGATGGACACGGTGACCGAGAGCAATATGGCCATCGCCCTGGCGCAGGAAGGGGGCGTGGGCATCATTCACAAGAACATGTCGGTCGCCCGCCAGACCGAAGAGGTCGACAAGGTCAAGCGCAGCGCCAACGGCATCATCTTCGATCCCGTCACCTTGCCCCCCGACGCCACCGTCAGCCGGGCCCGCGAGATCATGGACCAGTTCAACGTGTCCGGCCTGCCCATCACGGCCGGCGGGGGCAAGCTGGCCGGCATTCTCACCAAGCGCGATCTGCGGTTTCTCGAACGCAGCGATTTGAAGATCTCCGAAGTGATGACCCGTGAGCACCTTGTAACGGCCACGGGAAATGTATCGCTTGAAGAAGCTGAAAAGATTCTGATGGCAAATAAGGTCGAGAAACTTTTGCTGGTGGACGAAAATAACAAACTGACCGGGCTGATCACCATCAAAGACATCGACAAGATGCGGCGGTTTCCCAACGCCTGTAAAGACAGGCAAGGGAGGCTGCGGGTCGGTGCCGCGGTGGGGGTGTACGAGTTCGAACGCGTCGAAAGCCTGATTGCCAAAGGCGTCGACGTAGTCGTGGTCGACAGCGCCCACGGCCACTCGGCCAACGTGATCGAGACGGTCCGACAAATCAAGCAACGCTGGGACATCGACGTCGTCGCGGGAAACGTGGCAACCGAGGAAGGTTGCGCCGACCTGATCGGCGCCGGGGCGGATGCCGTGAAGGTCGGCATCGGACCCGGTTCCATCTGCACGACGCGCGTCATTTCCGGCGTCGGCGTGCCGCAGATCACGGCCATTTACCAGGCCGCGAAGGTGGCCAAAAAAACCGACACAGCGATCATTGCCGATGGAGGAATTCGTTATTCGGGCGATCTGACCAAGGCCATCGCCGCGGGCGCTTCGTGCGTGATGATCGGAGGACTGTTCGCCGGGCTGACGGAGAGCCCCGGCGAAATGATCCTCTACCAGGGGCGCACCTACAAGATTTACCGCGGCATGGGCTCGATGGGGGCGATGGTCAAAGGCTCGAGCGAGCGCTATCGACAACGGGGCGACGGCAAGAACGACAAGCTCGTGCCCGAAGGCGTCGAGGGAAGGGTGCCTTTCCGCGGCCCTTTGAGCGCCCACGTGTATCAGCTCGTGGGCGGGCTGCGGGCGGGAATGGGATATTGCGGCACACGCAACATCGAGGAATTGCGCAAGGATGCACGGTTCATACAGGTATCGCCGGCTAGCGTGCGGGAGAGCCATCCTCATGACATCGCCATTACGCAGGAAGCACCCAACTACAGCGTCGGTCTGGCGGAGTTCGACTGACGTCCGCGCGGCCGCGCTGGCGGCCGGCCTGTTCATCGTGTCGGCATTCGGCCTGAACCTGCCGCGGGCGGCGGCCGACAGCCACGATTCCTCGAAGCCGACGGGGCCGGCCGGATGGTCGGCCCGAACTCAAAAACCGAGAGCCGCCGCGAGCAGGCCGGCGAGCCCCGCCCTGAAATGGCGCGGGCAAGCCGCCTACCAGGAACCGGCTCGCAGCGGGCCGCACCACGCAAAGCCGATCCCCGAAGCATCCGCTGCAAAGGCCCAGAGCAGGAAGGGCGCGGGTCTTCAGAACGGCTCGCGGGCTGCATCCGGGCCCGCGCTGGCCGCTCCGAACGTCAACCGGGCCTTTCACGAAGTCGACCCGGAGGCCACGGACGAAATTCGGCTGACGTCACTCACCGCTCCGGCCGACGACCCGGCCGCCGATCCGTTTCAGGAGGAGATCACCGACGAAGAGGAAATGGCCGACGAGGGCAATGCGGATGAGGCCGAGTACGGCGACGAATCCTTGGAGGGCACGGCCGAACAAGATGAAGAATATCAGGCGGACATGGACTTCGACGCGGCGGAGCTTGCCCGGCGCAACGTGATCGAGGATGGCCAAGAGCCAGACGATCTCAACCCATTGGCCCAACAGCCGGAAGAGCCGGAATTCGACTTTCGTTCGCAACTGCCGAGCCTGGGCGAAGCCTACGCTCAGGCCGGCCCCAACGCACCGGAACGTTGCCCCTCGCCGCGCGATCTCAAGCCGATCAACCAGATCGACCATCGCATCGCGGCCGAGCCGGGACTTTTCCCGCAGGAATGCGCTCTCAGCGAAGAGCCGTTTCAACCGCGCCGATTTACCCCGGTCGAGTTCACCTGGAAAGCTTCGTGCCTGGCTTACAAGCCGCTCTATTTCCAGCAACCGGGGCTCGAACGTTACGGTCACACGTTTGGACCTGTGCTGACGCCGATCATCTCGGCAGGCCACTTCTTCGTGATGCTTCCCTGCCTGCCTTACAGCATGGGCCTGGCGCCGCCTTGGGAATGCGAATATGCCCTGGGCTGGTATCGGCCCGGCGACTGTGCCCCCTATACGCTCGGCCCGGTGCCGCTTAGCGCACGGGCTGCCGCGACGCAGGGCGTCATCACGACCGGTTTGTGGTTCCTCTTCCCGTAACGTGCGGGTCGGGGAACGATTGCCGAGAACGGATCGGCCGGCGAACAACTCGTGCGAATTACTCGCCTGCGGCCTGGCTACTCGCCCATCGCGCAGCCGCCCGGTCCGCAGCCGGGCTTGCCGCATCCGCCCCAGGGGCGGTCGGCCAGCGGCAGGCCGCCCTCGCCAGTAACCGGCGCGGCGGGCACGCTCAGCCGTTTCTCCAGGCGATTGCTGTGGCAGGCCGGGCAGGCCGGTTCTTCGTGCGAGCGCACCAGCAACTCAAACTGCTCTCCGCAGGCGTGGCATTCGTATTCGTAAAGCGGCATGGTCGAACGGACTCGAAAGTGTGGCTGGTGTTCCGGGCGGTCCCCTCACTTGTTTGGTAATCGAACACCCGCGTATTGTAAAGGGCGGCAGCGATCGACCAGGTAGTGCTTCCATCTGTGTTTCGCTCTTTTTATGCGCGGGCCAGAATCGGCTATCCTAACCTCGTGAGCCCTGGTTTCAGTTCAGCCCGGAAAAGCTCTTGCTGCTTACAGCTTGGGTGGGGATTGCTTGCATCTTCGGACCGGCAATCTGGGGATGGAATGGTCCTACGACGGAGCAGTGGATGTTCATTGGCGCCGCGGCTTACGCGATCGTTCCAAGGCTGTTTTTCATCGCACGGGCATTCGAAGGTTTCGAGACTCCGAGCCGTAAGACAGTGATGCCCCGCCCACGATTCACCCTCCGCGCGTTACTGGTGGCCATCGGCTATGAACGAGCGCATCGAAGGGTCTGGATCGTCGCCTTCGGTGCCACGGCGCTGAGCATCTCTTGCTGCGGCCTTCTGGCGTTCGCCGTTCAGTGGTTCAGCGATCCGGGCTGGGATCACTACGCCAGCGTCGAGCAACTTAAGGCCGACTTCGACTCTGTCCATGTCATCCCCGCCGCCAACTTCTTCACTAAACTTGGCGCCGCAGTGGGACCGCTGTTGAAGTCGCGTAGCGTCCTTGCGGCGACGCGCAAAGGGGACCGCGCATCGCTGTACCTTCAGGATATTTACGGCGAGTTCTGGAAGGTCACGCCAGAGCGCTTGTTCGCGACGCCTACGGCCCCGGCACGTTGGGCATTGCAATACGAGCTCCGCAACGGTGTGCTAACCGGTCGGTGGGAAATTACCGTCAGCGCCACACCTTCAGGATGGCCTGCACATGCAAACGACGAGTTCTCTGTGGTGCTTGATGATCGAAACCGGATGAAATGAGAAGACCCCCATGCCGCACCTTCAGTTCACTTTGAAGACCATGCTGGTGTGGATGTCGCTCGTGGCAGCCATATCCGCGGCGGTCACACTACTGGTCCCTGGCGAGACGTTTCTAAATTTTTGTTTGACACCGGCTCGAATGGAAGCACTACCAACGCAACCTCGGTAATTCTTCAGTCCCTCCCCGCCCATGAAGCCGCTCGTTCTCAACCGTGAACAGACTCGCGAGGTCGACCGCCGGGCGGCTGCCGAATATGGCATGTCGACGCTTGTGCTCATGGAGAACGCCGGACGAGGCGTGGCGGACCAATTCTCGCGGTGGGGCGCGGCCGGGCCGGTGGTCATCTGCTGCGGCAAGGGAAACAACGCCGGCGACGGTTTCGTGCTGGCCCGCCATCTCGACCTGCGCGGCGTGAGCGTGCGCGTGTTGGTGTGGGCCGAGGCCGGCGAGCTCGCTGGCGACGCAGCCGCCAATTTTGGAATTTTGCAGAAGTCGGGCGTGCCGCTTGAACTGTTTGGCAAGCAGCACGACGCCAGCCGACTGGCGGCGCACCTCGACGAGGCCCAATGGGCGGTCGACGCGCTGCTGGGAACCGGCGCCAAGGGCGCGCCTCGTCCGCCGATCGACGCCGTGATCGAGCAGCTTAACGCGAGCGGGGTGCCGATCGTGGCGATCGATCTTCCCAGCGGACTCGACTGCGACACGGGCGAGGCGGCCGGGCCCACGATCCGGGCCCGACACACCTGCACGTTCGTCGCGGCCAAGCCCGGTTTCTTTGCGCCGGGGGCCGAGGCGTACACCGGCCAGGTTCACGTGCTCGACATCGGCGCGCCGCGCCGGCTGATCGAATCGATCGCGCCCGTTTAAGCAACGACCGACCACTTATCAAACGCGGGGGGTAGGTCGTTGCCGGGCGCGACGGCACGATCGAAGGCTCACGCCTCCCGCTCGCCCGCGGCCTTCTCGTTTGATTGCCAGTGGCCTGTCCGCGGGCTAGCATACTTCACGAAACCTTCAACGATTTGAAACCAAGAGATCCAAAATGCTTATCTTCGACGCGCACCTCGATCTGAGCATGAACGCCCTGGAATGGAACCGCGACCTGACGCGGCCGCTGGCCGAGATTCGCCAGCGCGAACTGGGGCGTAACGATAAGGTGGATCGCGGAAAGGGAACCGTGTCGCTGCCGGAGATGCGGCGCGGCCAGGTCGGTTTGTGCGTCGCGACGCTCATCGCGCGGTTCGTGAAGCCGGAAAACCCCTTGCCCGGCTGGCACAGTCCCGAGATCGCCTGGTCCCAGACGCAGGGGCAGCTCTCCTGGTATCGAGCCATGGAAGAAGCAGGGGAAATGACGACGATCGTCAACCGCGCGTCGCTCGACCGGCACGTCGCCCTGTGGCAGAACAATCCGCCGGACGGCGCCCCGATCGGCTACGTGCTCAGCCTGGAGGGGGCCGATTCGATTCTCACGCCCGCTCGACTGGAACGGTCCTACGCGCAAGGGCTGCGGGCGGTGGGGCCGGCACACTACGGCCCTGGCACCTACGCGTTTGGCACACATTCGTCGGGGGGCATCGGGCAGAAAGGGCGCGAGCTGCTCGCCGAGATGGACCGGCTCGGCATGATCCTCGATGCCACGCACCTCTGCGACGTGAGTTTCTGGGAGGCCCTGGACGTCTTTCGCGGGCCGGTTTGGGCCAGCCATTCGAACTGCCGGACCCTCGTCCCTGACGAACGGCAATTCAGCGACGAACAGCTCAAGGCGCTCATCTCGCGCGGCGCGGTGATCGGCGCCGCGCTCGACGCGTGGATGATGGTGCCGGGGTGGATTCGCGGCAAGACAACGCCGGAGGAGGCGGGAGTGCGGCTGGAGCATATGGTCGATCACATCGACCACGTCTGTCAGTTGGCCGGCAACG
The DNA here is from genome assembly GCA_035550375.1 of Pirellulales bacterium. Classification (GTDB taxonomy): domain Bacteria; phylum Planctomycetota; class Planctomycetia; order Pirellulales; family JAICIG01; genus DASSFG01. The sequence goes on from DASZPH010000138.1 coordinate 6,921, forward strand.
CGCGGCACGCGGCGATCGGAACCGATCTGGACGGCGGCTTCGGTCGGGAGCAGTCCCCGCTCGATCTCGACACCATCGCCGACTTGCAACGTGTGCCCGATATGCTCAGGCGGCGAGGCTACAGCGAGTCGGACGTCGAGGCCGTCGCGCACGGCAACTGGATTCGCTTTTTACGCTCGGCCTGGAAAGATTGAGCGCGTAGCGGGCCGTCCGCCAGCCTCAGCCCGGCTTAATTCACCAGCCCCGTAGGCTTGCGCGCAGAGTGCGCCGACACGAACCCGAAGCGTGAGCGAGGGAAGTTGCGCCTTGCTCCTCGCTTACGCTTTTCGGTGTTGCGCTTTGGCGCCCCCGGAGGGGGCAACGGAGTTTAGCCGTGGGCGCCAGCCCACGGAAAAAGTCGCGAAAATCTCCCCCAAGAGCCGCGCAGATTCTGACCGTGGGCTGGGCTGCTGCGCAGCCCGGCGCCCACGGCTAAACTCCCCTGCCGCTTCGCGGCACATCCCTCCTCGCGCAAGATCAAAACTTACTCTTCGGGTTGTCTGGGCCGGGTGCAGGCACAGCATCATCCCCCCATCACCGGTTCCAGCGGGCGGGCGCGGTGCAGCAGCAGCCACTCGGCGTTCTCGTCGAGCGCCTCGCGGCCCAGAGAGTAGAGAAAATCCTGCACTTCCCGCAGCATGTGGGCGTACTTGTCGTCTCCCTGGTGGCTTTCCAGCCGCTGAAGGTCTCGCTTGAGCCGCTGCCGAGCGTGGCCAAACAGCCCGGCCATGACATGGTATTGATACGCCAGTTCGGAGAACTGGTTCTTCTCCGCCCAGGCGACCGCAAGACCGCCCGCCACCAACCAGAAGCCAATCAAAATGATCCCCACTTCAAACATGTCGGGAAGGATCTTCTGCTGCTTGAGCACACCCAGCAAGCCGAGGGATGCCGCGGTCAGGGCAAGTGAGAAGGGAATACAGCCGAAAAAACAGACCGTGAGTTGGACGAGCCGCCGACAATAGCCCGTGGCGGGCCGCGTGTCGCCCGCGGCGCCCGGAACAAGCGCGAATACGGCGGCTTGAAAGCGCGGCAGCGCGTGGTCGTGTTCGTGCTTGCGCCGCAGACGGCCGAGCGCCCAGCCGACGGCAGCCGTCAGCACGAGAAGCCCCAGCCCCCCGAACGTCCACCAGCGGGCGTGCGTTTCAAGGCCCGATCGCAGTCCGTGCCAGCACTCGGCCAGCCACCAAAAAGCAAAACTTATCACGCCGGCCAGCGCCAACGACTTGCCCAACGCGTGCCAGGCGTGGTGCTCGTGGTGGTGGGAAGAATACTTGGCGTTGAAATATCGAAACTGGTCGTCGATCCAACCCTCGGCGACGCAGCGCAAGGCCGTAATCTGCAGGCCGCGAGGAAGTGCCGCGAAGTAGTCCGACCACTGCTCGTAGGGAAAATTAACCGCGCGGATGGCCGCGCGGAGCCAGTCGAGCTCGCTTCGCTGGCGTTGCATGTAGTTGGCAGAAACCGACCCCCCAAGGCCGGCCAGGTTCCAGTAGAACTGCACCCTCAGGCCCTCCGCCAGGGCGCGATAGTCGTGGCCTCGCTCGGCGTGCTCCTGCGAGTCCTGGTGCGCGAAGTACGCCAGCGCGCCGCCGGCCAGCACTACGGCCGCGAAGCCCGCGACGACGGGTCCCCACGCCGGGGCTGGCTCGTCTGCCGACGCCTCGCCGGCCGCGGCTTCGGCCGGTCGACCGCCGTGGCCCTCGGCGCCCCCGGCCTCATGTTCGCGCGGCCAGTGCGCGAAGATGTGGTGCGACACCACGGCCAGGAGCGCCAAGAAAAACAGCGTGGCCGCCGTGTGCTTCACCTTTTTATCGTGCAGGCCGTTGGCGTGCGCGGCGCTCAGGCGGAGATTCGAAACGCGCCGCAGAGCCCGCGCGAAATCGGGCTTTTCGGCTTCCAGCTCGGCGGCGAACGGGTGGCTGCAACCGCCTTCGTCGCGGTAGGTCAGCCGCTTGCAGAACTCTTTTTTTTGCGCCTCGCCCGGCCGAGGAGATTCTTCGTTGAAGGTCTCCAGGTTTGCCGCCGTGCGGCAGAACATCGCCAGATATTCGCTTTGCAGCGAGGTGTCTCTCTCCTGCCCGGCGCCGACGAAATCGCCCCCTTCGTCCCCCCGGGTCGAGAAAGCATAGGGGTGCAAGAATCTCAGCAGCGTCAACTCGCCGCCGTGAGCACCGGGCGCGTCGGGCCGCCTGGCAAAAATGTGCAGCAGCGGCCCGCCGGCGGCAAGCTGCAAGCCCTGCGACTGCGGGAGCACCCCGGGCCGAGGGCCGCGCAGCCGCGCCTCGACGACGGCGGCCGTGCCCGTCTGCGATTCTTCGCGCCGGCCGTCCCAGACCGCAACGAGAAGGTGACAATAGTTGGCCAGGTAGTCGCCGGCCGCATAATATCGCCGATGCCGGTACTTCGACTCGCTGCAATCGCGGTCGTGGCGGAACTGATGGTCGAGTTCCTCGGACGATTTTCCGACGTCCTCGGCCAACCGCACGGCGAAGGCGTTCTGCTCGCCGATGCTGGCGAGAACTTCGTCGTACTTCTTCTGCCGCTCGGCGTTCTGCGGGTCGGGCACGCCGTGGTGCTCGCGAACGAACGTCGTGGCCTCGCGATAGAGGTCGGCCGGGAAAGGCAGCGGCGTGCGAACGAAGAACCCGTTCGCGCTAAACTCCCATTCCAGCGCCACCTCCACCGCCAGCGTGTCGGCGCCGGGCGCCAGACCCGACATGACGATGATCGGCGTATGCTCTAGCGGCGGCCAGCCGGCCAGCGCTTCGCGATAGGCGTTGCGCAGCTCCCGGTCGGCAAGATCGGGCGCCAAATCGTTGACCATCAAATCGAGCAGCGGTTGCCCCGCATCGGGGTCGCGGAATCGCGGCCCATGACGCAAAAAGCGGAACAGTCGCCGGATGAGCGTTTGCGCGCGATCTGCGTCCTCCTCCCGCAGATCCATATAGCCCGTGATTCCCACCAGAAACGCGGGCGTCTCGTCAGGCGAACGCGAAGATCTTCTGGGTGCGTGATTCATGCTGTGAACTCTCGGAGTCGTTCGTCGATTTCGTCGTCGGGGAGGTTGAGCGAGTGCAAAATGTAGTGATAGTTTTCAAGAGCCGCTGCCCAGTTGGGGTGTTCATAGCCGGTGCTACGCTTGAACGCATAGCGTATTCGCAGCGCGCGGCGCATGAGCGGTTCGGCCTCGGTCGGACGGTTCGTGGCCTGAAGCAAGGATGCCAGGTTGTTGAGGTCGGTAGCGACCTCTGGATGTTCAGGACCGTAAGAGCTTTCGTCGATGGCCAGCGCGCGGCGCATGAGCGGATCGGCCTCGGCCAAACGGTCCGTAGCCTGAAGCAACTGCGCCAGGTTGTTGAGGTCGGTAGCGACCTCGGGATGTTCGGGACCGTAGGAGTTCTCGTCGATCGCCAGCGCGCGGCGCATGAGCGGTTCGGCTTCGGCCAAACGGTTCGTGGCCTGAAGCAACTGCGCCAGGTTGTTGAGGTCTCTAGCGACAACGGGATGTTCGGGCTCGTAGGAGTTCTCGTCGATGGCCAGCGCGCGGCGCATGAGCGGTTCGGCTTCAGCCAAACGGTTCGTGGCCTGAAGCAACGACGCCAGGTTGTTGAGGTCCCGAGCGACACTGGGATGTTCAGGACCGTACGACTTCTCGTCGATCGCCAGCGCGCGGCGCATGAGCGGTTCGGCTTCAGCCAAACGGTTCGTGGCCTGAAACAACTGCGCCAGGTTGTTGAGACGGATCGCCACATCGGGATGGTCGGGACCCTTACACTGTTCGTCGATTGCTAATGCCCGGCGTATCAGCGGCTCAGCTTGCGCATATAGAGCTTTGCTTTTCAAGAACAGGCTGAGTTGCGACATGAGACCGACTGTCGGGCTTGCGATACCAGCCCGATCCGCATGCCAAGCACAGACCGCGACGTGAGGTCGAAGCAAGTTCCAGCGAGGCCACGTGCGAACGTCGCTCGGCTTGGATGGGGCGGCCTTGTTCAGCAACCTCAGCGCGGTCCCAACCCAACGCTCCCGCGAGGACTCGGGCAATTGCGTACGCAGGATCTCCTGCACGACGCGATGAACCGTGACGGTGCTCGCTTCGGCGTCCCAACGCAGCATGCTGAAATCGGCCAGCATGGCGAGGGCGGCGGTCAGGTCGGCCGACTTCTCGCCTTGCGAACCCCGGGCACCTGCTTCAACCTCGCTCCGACAAAGCTGGCTCGCCTCCCGCCAGACGCTGTCGGCATCTCTGCCTTCGAGAACGAATAGAGGCAGCGGCTCGGGGGCCAGCCAGGCGAGAAGCCGCAACAGCGCTAAGGCGCCGGCGTCGAGCTGCTCGATCGTCGTTTGCCAGGTCACCGCCAGGCTCCGCGGATATTTCATGATCCGCTTGTCGTACCACCCCTGAACGGCCGGCTCGTGCGATCGCCAGGCGGCCAGGTAGTCGGCGAGCGAGATCCGCCGGTGCTCGATGTAGGCCCCCGCCTGCTCCAGGGCTAACGCCAGTCCATCCAACTCGCCGGCGAGCGTCGCCGCGTCCGAGTCGTCGGAGACAAGCTTACGGCGGCGGCGTGCGGTACGCTGAAGGAGGAACTGGCCGGCGTGCTCGGGAAGTAATACGTCGAGCTCCAAAGATTCCACAGCGGCGCTCCAGCGGGCCAGCCGGCTGGTGATGAGCACCTGGCCACCCCGCAAACGGCCGATCAAGTCTTCGACCGCGTCGGCAGCTTCTTCGCTGTCGGCGTTGTCGACGATCAGAAACCACCGCGGATGGTCGTGCAGCCAGCGCAGCGCGGCCGCCAGCCTGGCCTGCTCCTCCTTGAGGTCCTGCTCGGGCAGGTCGAGCACCAGCGGCCCGACCAGCTCGGCCAGGTTGGCTCGAAGGTTTGCCGGCGAGTCGGCCGTGACGAAGAGCACGGCCGAGTAGTCGTCCTGATGCTGCCAGGCATACTCTACCGCCAGCCGCGTCTTGCCCACGCCCCCCAGCCCGTGCACGGCCCTTCCCACGATCGCCGTGGCATGCCCGTTGCCGGCGCGCTGTAGACTTTGCCGAAGCTGCCTGAGGAATTCGTCGCGTCCCTTAAAGAGCGTGCCCAGCGAGGGGTAGGGCAACAACACCGGCTTCGGCCGGCCCAGGTCGGGGAAGGGGAGCACCAGGACGTCTTCCAGCAACCTGGCTTTTGTGGTGACCGGGTCTCGCTGCTGACCGACATGTTTCACCCAGTCGCGGTACTTTCGCTGCGCGTCTCGCAGATCGGGGGACTCGTCGTTCGGCTGATCGGGCGCGAAACCCTCGGCGGTGAAGAAGACATAGATCTTCTTGCCGAGATCTCTGGCGAGTAGATACTCCCACTGCGTGTACGAGGCGCGGGCGAGCCCCGTGGCGGCCCGGCAGGCGTCCAGCGCGGCAGACTGGCCCGCGGAAGCGGCGTGCTCCTCGCTGGGGAACGCCCCGCAGCGTTCGCCGACGAGGAGGACGACCGCATCGCAGTCCCGGATGTAGTCGCGGAGTTGCTCGATCAGCGTCCCTCCACCCTGGCGGAAATGCTGCTGATCGCGAACATCGAGACCCTTGCGACGCAGCGCGCGAGCCACTTCGGTTCGGTACGTGCCCAGCTCACCGGTCACGGCCGAGACGAAAACGCGAAAACCTGCATGGCTGGGCATCGTCCTGGCCCCGAACGGCGAATCATCGCGAAATAAGGGAACTACAACATCTTAGGGGTGCCGACGCGCCCGCACAAACATTTCGGCATGCGGGAAAATCGTTCGTAACCATGAGCGAACTCAGGTTAACGTCACAATCACGCGGCCGTTCGCCTGGCCGCTGCGCACGAGATCGAAAGCGTCGTTGATACGCTCCAGCGGAAAATGAGCGGCGATGGGCGGACGCAACACGCCGCGTGCCAGCAAGTTCAAAGCGTCGAGGGCGTCTTGCAGTCCCCCATTTCGCGAGCCGATAAGCTGCAGCTCTCGCTGGGCCAGCGTGATCGTGTCGATGGAAGGAAACTCGGCCTCTTCGCCGATCACCACGATCCGCCCGCCCCGACGGGCCGCCGCGGCGGCAAACTTCATCGTCGCCGCCCGCCCCACCAGCTCAAAAACACAGTCCGCGCCGTCCTTGCCGGCGCCGGCCGCTGCACGCACCTGGTCAACCGCCTGGACGTCGTCGAACGAAACCGCCAGCTCGGCGCCGGCCTGTCGGGCCTGTTCGAGACTCGCGGCCGAACGATCGACAACAATCGTCGTAACGCCGGAGGCTCGGAGCAACTGCACAAGAATGAGACCGATTCCCCCCGCCCCAAGCACGACGGCCGTGTCCAACGGCGCGAGCTGGGCCTTGCGAAAGGCGTGGACGGCGGTGATGACGGCACAGCTCGTCAGCCCCGCCACGTCCCACGGCACACCTTCCGGCACGCGCAGCAGATTTCTCGCCGGAGCCTTGAAATACTGGGCAAAACCGCCCGGCAGGCTGACACCCAGAATGCCGCGCAAGTGCGTCGCCTGGGCGTGCTGGCCGCTGCGCGTGTAGGGACAATCGCGGTCGAAGACAAAGAGGTGCGGTACGACCGCCTGCCCCACCTGCGGCTCCGCAACTTCGCTCCCCACGGCGACGACGATGCCGGCCGGCTCGTGACCCGGGATGTGGGGCAAGCGCGGCACGTAAGCCAATCCCTCCTGGATGTGCAGGTCGGTCCGGCAGATGCCGCAGGTGCGGGTCTCGACCAGCACTTCGTCGGGCTCAAGCGCCGGCTCGGCCACCTCCTCCACAAAAAGTGGCTTGCCGATCTCTTTCAGGACGGCGGCCTTCACTTGATCTCCGCAGCGCTGGAAAGCCCAAGCTCTTCTTCGACCGCCCGGATACGATCGGCATTGCGCCGCGCTCCGTCCTCCAGCAAAGGATAGTTGAACAGGTCGTTGGTGAGCGTCCCCTTAAAGCCGATTTCCTTCAGGGCGGCGACCATCGCGGGCAAGTCGAGATCGCCGTCTCCCAGCGGCAGGTGCAGCGCATACGTCTGGCGATCGCCGTCCGAAAAATGCACGTGCTGGATTCGCGATCCGAGCGTGCGGATCGACTCGACATAGTCGGCCGGCTGCCCGACGCCGTAGTGGCAGCAGTCGTAGAGGATGCCGACCCGCCCCGGCGGCTGGCCCTCGGCCACGGCGTCGATGAAGTCGATTGCCCAGGCATTGTCCATGCTGAGGGTGTCGGGATGGGGCTCGAACACCAGCCGCAGATTCTTCTGGGCGCACATGGCGGCGAGACGGCGGAAAAGATCAACCGACGTTTTGAGGCACACGCTCGGCGATCGATGTCCGTTGACGCTGGCCCACGGATCGTGGCTGATAATCATCCCCAGGCTCAGGTCGCCCGCCCAATCGACGGCGCGGCGAAAATCGGCCAGCGTCTCCTCGAACCGCTCATAGGGCTGCACGTCGACCCAGCAGTCAAAGCCGTAAAGGCGCAATCCCTGCTCGGCGGCCCACTGGGCGAATCGCCGCCGCAATCCGGGAGTGACCAGCTTCTCGTAAAACGGGGGCCGCGACAGTTCCAGCGAGTCGAACCCGGCCCGGCGCACGGCGCCGCAGATCGCTTCGATACTGGGATTCTCGTGAAAGCTGACCGCGTTGATCCGGGCCATAGCAGATCACTCCACGCATCATTCCACTGGATCATTCCGCTTCGGCCCAGACGACAAGTTGCACGGGCGCATCGAGGGGCATTTCGTGAATGCCGACCGCCGTGCGCGTGTGCCGGCCCTTGTCGCCAAACACCTCGTTAAGAAGGTCCGACGCGCCGTCCAGCACCTTCGGATGCTGGCGAAACCCCGGACCACAATGCACATAACCTTCGACGCGGATGATGCTGCGTACCGAATCGAGGCTGCCGAGGGCCGATTGAAGCTGCGCCAGGGCGTTGAGGGCACATTGCCGGGCCGCTTCGTAGCCCTGCTCGACGCTCAGCTCGGCTCCCAGCTTGCCGGTATACAGAAGCTTGTCTCCCTTCCAGGGGAGCTGTCCCGAAGTGACGACGAGATTGCCCGTGCGTGCCACGGTGACATAAGCGCCGACGGCCTTCGGAGCCGACGGCAACACGATTCCAAGCTTTTGTAGCTGATCGGCGATCAAGTCGGGCATGGCTGTTTCTCTCCTCCTGTGCTGTCGGTGACGGTTGCGGTTCCCGCCGCGTCGGCGCGGCTAGGAATTCTTGCCGCCGGGCCAGATGATCTGCCGGGCCTCGTCCGGAGTCGCCACGTCCCGCCCCAGTTCGCGCGAAATGCGGACGATCTTCTCGACCAACTCGGCGTTGCTGCGGGCGTATTGGCCGGCCGCGACAAACGGGTTGTCTTCCATGCCGACCCGCACGTGGCCGCCCAGGATAATGGCGGTGGTGAGCACTTTCCATTGCTCGGCCGGATCCATCACGCTCGTGTTGTAGATGAATCCCGGGGGCAGATGGTGGTGGTTGCAGAGCATGGCTTCGACGGTCGGGGGCGTGTAGCTGCCGCCCCGCCAGCCGAGGAAGAAGGTGATCCACACGGGCGTTTTGAGCAGCCCTTTTTGCACCATCCGCTGGGCGTTCCAGACGCCCCCGTAGTGAAAACACTCCGCCTCGATCTTCACGCCCAGTTCACCCGTGACGCGGCAGTATTCTTCCAGCTCCGGGCGGTTGTGCAGCCCGTAGAGCTCGACCGGCTCGCGCCCCGGCTCGTAGTCGAAACATTCGTCGTGCGGGTTGAAGCAGGTGGAGATCATGTCGGGCTTCTGCTCGATCATGAGCTGGCGTCGCTGCGGGAACCGGCCGTTGGCGATGCCGTACTGAATAATCGGCCTGGTGCGGCAGCCCTCGAAAATGTCCTGGCGCAGCTTGGCCCAGCCCGCCAGATTCAGGTCGGAGAGGCGCGTGCCGTCGGGCTGGATCTTTTCGTCGATCGTGTACGGGCCGTGCAGATGACAGATGCTCGCCCCGGCGTTGACCGAGCGCACGTATTCGCGTGCCACCTCGTCGTAACCCTTGGGCGTCGGGTTGTGCGGGTTGCTGGGATAGGCCATCGTCGAGTCGCACGTGACGGTAACGATGAGCTTGTCCATTTGGTTCTCCAAGCTGCAAACGGGCGGAAGATGGGCGGGCGAAACCAGTTGCAACGTAGGGTTTGGCAAGCGAAGATGCAACCGATCGCGTCGGATTTCCGCCCCTTTGTTTTGACGTCCTTGAGTCATCTGCCCGGAGGTTTTTTCGTGCCCGCCCAAAAAACATCTCTGCCCCGCCTGCTGTCGGCCGTCGTTTATCTGCTGGCGTTTTTTTCGGCCGCGCGCCACGCCCGTGCCGACGAAACCGGCCAAACCGGCAAGGACCACAAGGCGCTGACCAAGGCTGATATCGACGAGATGATGACCTCACTCTCGAACTGGGGGCGCTGGGGAAAGGACGACCAGCGCGGGACGCTGAACCTGATCACCGACGAAAAACGGAAACAAGCGGCGGCTTTGGTGAAAGAGGGAGCGACGGTTTCGCTGGCGCATCCGGTGATCAAAGAAGACACCGAGAGTTCGACGGCCTTCACGCACCGCATGACGCTGCCGAGCGCGGATAAAGAGATCGCCTACGCCAGCGACGAATACTCGGTGAGCTACCACGGCTTCACGCAGACGCACCTCGATGGCCTGTGCCATCTCATCTACAAGGGGAAAATGTACAACGGGTTTTCACTGAAAGACCTGACGGCGAAAGGGGCGACGAAGCTGGGGGTCACGAACATCAAAACCGGCATCGTCACCCGCGGCGTGCTGATGGACATGCCCCGGCATTTTGGAGTTCGCTTTCTGGAGGGGAAGCGGGCCATCTATCCCGAAGACCTGGACGCCTGGGAGAAGAAGGCCGGCGTGAAAATCGAAAGCGGCGACGCCGTGCTCATCCGCACGGGTCGCTGGACCCGCCGGCAGGCGGAAGGTCCGTGGGAGGTGATGACCGACTCCGCCGGCTTGCACGCCTCGTGCCTTCCCTGGCTCAAGAAACGCGACGTGGCGCTGATCGGCAGCGACCTGGCCCTCGACGTGCTTCCCTCGGGCGTGCCGGGATTCGATCAGCCGGTCCACTGGGTCTCGATCGTCGCCATGGGGATGCCCATCCTGGACAACGGAGATTTTGAAACGCTGAGCGAAGAGGCGAACGCTCGCAAGCGTTGGCACTTTATGCTGACGGTGGCGCCGCTGGTGGTTGAAGGCGGAACCGGCTCGCCCATCAATCCGCTGGCGACGTTCTGAAGCTCGTCAGGGGAGTCGCGTCGACTTAGCGCGACGTCGTTTAACTTTAACCGTCGGCGAAAGGATCGCGCCCGAGCCGGGCGCCTTTCTCACGAAAACATCCCCTCGTGACCGACGGGGGTAAATGCGCTTCTAAAATGCTCGATCGTCGGCTTGCCGCGTCCTTCAGGCCAGGTGATCGCCACGACGTCGAAGCGGGCGGGACACTCCAGCAACCCGTGCCGACGCAGGTAGGCGATCGCCAGGCGGGTGAGCCGCCGCTGTTTCTCGTTGTCCACGGCGTCGGCCGGGTGCCCGGCGTCCTGCGATCGCCGTGTTTTCACTTCGACAAACACCACCGTTCGCCCGTCGACCGCCACGAGGTCGATCTCGCCCAGGGCGCCACGACTGCCCCTGGCGACGATCGTGTAGCCGTGCTTCTTTAGCCACCGCGCCGCGAGGGCCTCGCCCCGCTGCCCCAGCGTAGCGGGCGGAAACCAGGCTTCCCAGTGCTCCCGCAGTTTCCGGGCAGCCGACCGGGCGATGGACACCTTGGCGGCCCATGGTAAAGGCTTCATGACGGTTATCGTGGCCGATTTCCGTTGGCCCCTCAAGCGGTTGCGGGACCTCTCGTCGGAGGAGTGCTTTCCAAATCGGTCGGTTTTTTCCCGGAAAAAAAGGCAACTGGACGGTCCTTGACCTCGTGCTATAATTGATTTCGCAAATGACGCGGGGTGGAGCAGCCCGGTAGCTCGCGAGGCTCATAACCTCGAGGTCGCAGGTTCAAATCCTGTCCCCGCCACTTGAAAAGCCGCCCGAAGAGGCGGCTTTTTTTGTGGAGTAGTAGCATAAATGTTACTACACACAGTCCTGGGGCCGATCCCGCAAGACGGGGATCGACGCAAGTAGGCGTCGCCAATGCTCCCCCGGTTATCGATCACGGCTACGCCTCTCGCCGGGCCGGCTCGCCTGGACCCACGAGCTTGCCGACAGGCCGGCCGACCAAGATGCCGCACATTCCGCCGCGCTGCGCCACGTTGACCACCTGCTTCTGCGACGCCCGGCCGACGATCCCCAGGCCGTATTTCGTCGGAGCAAAGCCCATCACCGTGTAGAAAGGCTCGACGTGTACCTCGCCGTTCTCGTCCACGACCGGGAATTCGTTCACCGGAATGCTCGCCAGCCGCTGCACAACCCAGGCTTCGTTGTCGGCCAGGGCCGCGTCGATCGCCCCGTCCCATTCGGCCTGCGTCATGCCGTGGCCGATATAGACCCGGTCGCCGCCGTACGAACGGTTCGGTTTCAGCACGAGCCGGTCGTGCTCGCGGCGCACGTAGTCGAGCAGCCTGCCCGTTTCGCCGTGCGGCAGCGACGTCTGCCGGTCGCCGAGCAGCCGCGTCCAGAGGATATGCCGGCGAAACACCTGCCGCTCGTCTGAGTTGAAATATTTTCGGCTCAGCACCGGGTCGGTGAGAATCTCCCAGCAGCTTTTGTGGTCGAAGTCGCCGCCGATCGACGAGATCATGCGGTTCTCGACAAACAGCCGCCGCACGGGCGCCAAGTCGACGCCCCGGGCCTCCAACGCCAGCAGATCGCGCACCTCGTAGTCGCGGTAGGCAATATCGACTGGCGTCCCCTCGTAAAAAACCTCACCGTTCTCCAGCGCGAGTTCCGCCGGGTCGGCGTGGGTGATCGTCATTCCGTGCCGCCGGTGAAAGTACTCGGCAAGAGGTTCCTGCTCGCAGGGGCCGTCGCCGGAGTATTTGGGCTCGATGAAGCAGACGTTCCGCCCCTTGCGTCCGATCGTCTCCAGGTGGTCGATCACCTCCTGAATGAACAACTCGCGGAGGTCCTGCCCGAGTTCCATGTGGATCTTGGGATCGGAGCCGGTGATCCGCGGCAGGACGACTTCGCTGAGCATCTGCTCGCACGTGGGGCCCAGGTGGATGCCCCCCACGCCGCACAGGTTAGGCTCGAAGAACTGCAACGATTCCTTCCAAGTAGGGCTGGTGAACTCGACCATGGCGTCGAGCCGGCCGAAGACCGGATTGTTATCGCGCTGGCTTTGCCCCCAGCTATCCCACAACCAGCGCTCTTCTGCTTCGCTGAGAGGCACGAGTTTGCGGACCTCGAAATCCTGCACGTACAGGTCGGGCAGCCGCTTCAGCGCGTTGAGCAGGGTGAGCGAGACGAAGTGCAGGTAGGCGAGCTGATCGGGCATGACGCCCAGGGGCCGAAGCATGACGCGGATCGCCTCGACCTCACCGTGCCGCGAATAGATGAGGTTGCGGCGAAAGGCCTCGCGTTCCATGCGCCGGGTCAGCTCGACGATGGTTTCGTCGCTCAGGCCATAAAAGACCTTTCGCAGACGGCTTTCGAGGTTGAGACTGCTGAGGCCAAGTTCTTCGGCAGGTGTGAGCATGGACAATCAATGTAGGCTGCCGAGAGACGCCCCAGCAAGTTCGCCACGTGCTCCCTCTCCCTTCGGGAGAGGGCTGGGGTGAGGGCGGTTTGCGCGCAACTCAGCCCTGCTTGCGCGCGGAGAAACGTCTTCGATTCTCGCCGCATCCTTACATACGCTACAATCGGGCAAAAGATTGCGACCCACAATGAACCAGGAGGAACCGTGGCACAACTGCAAAACCAGATCGCTTTGGTGACCGGCGCCGGGCGCGGGATCGGCCGGGCGATCGCCCTGGCGCTGGCAGGCGAAGGGGCGAAGGTGGCCATCACGGCCCGCACGACCGCCGAGCTCGACGAGGTCAACGGGCAAATCGCAAACCGGCAAATCGAAGCGGGGCGGTGCCTCTGCATCTCGGCCGACCTGGCCGACCGAGGCGCTCCGGCGAGGATCGTGGCGCAGGTCAAGAACGCCTTTGGACCGGTCGACATTCTGGTCAACAACGCGGGTATCGGCAGCAGCGCCGACCCACGCCCCGTCGTTGAATTCGACGACGCCTTCTGGGATCTCTCGCTGGCGGTCAACCTGACGGCCCCCTACCTGCTGTGCAAAGCCGTGCTGCCCGACATGCTGGCCAAGAAGCACGGCCGCATCATCACGGTGGCGTCGATCGCCGGCAAGATCGGCACGCTGCACGGCGCGGCGTATTCGGCCAGCAAGCACGGCGTGCTGGGGCTGACCCGCACGTTGGCGCTGGAAGTGGCGGCGAGCGGTATCACGGTCAACGCCATCTGCCCCGGACCGGTGCACACGCGGATGAACGACCTGCGCGTCGAGTACGACGCCCAGCGGCGCGGCGTGTCGTTCGAAGAGCAGGAGCGGATCCAGACACCGCTGGGCAGGCGGCTGGAGCCCGAAGAGATCGCCCCCCTGGCCGTGTATCTGGCGAGCGACGCGGCGCGAGGGGTGACCGGCCAGGCGTTCAATGTCTGCGGCGGTCTGTTGATGACGGGGTAGTCAAAGTCGTGGGGCACGCTGCCGTGCGTCGCAACCTCGATTCGGCCAAGCCCGTCGGGGAGGCTCCTAGAGCAGTTCGAGATACGCCAGCCCGAACACGTGTCGCTGGCCGCGACCTCGGGCCTGGGGGGTTCGACCGACTTACCCTCGCTGACGCTTCGGCTTAGTGCAAGGCGCGCTGTCGCGCAGGTGGGGGACGTGGTGCGCAATGCGGGTCTGTAGAGCCGTTTACTCCGCGGCCACCCGCCCTCCGTCCGTCAAGCGGGCTGCCCCCTCTCCTTTTTTGCGCATTCCGGCCGCGAAAAGCTAAGCAGACAAGTAGGATTGAGCCGATTTTACTGTCACCGCACCCGTGAACCATCGGCGGCTCAAGTCGGCTTGTCCGCCGAAGTCAAATCCTTAAAGGGCTTGGTTTCGAGAGGGCTTATTTCATGACGGGCAAGATAAAGAAATTGGTGATGGACAAGGGGTTTGGCATATCCAGCGACTCGGCGGCCGCGTGAGAAACCGACCCCAAGTTTTACGAATGGAGAAGCCGCGACATGTCTAAGCTTTGGCCCTCACGGTTTGCCGCGCGAATGCACTTTCTTCGCCTCTGCCTGAAGAACCGCGGCCTCTTCGAGCGCGTGCTCGAAAATCCAAAAGCCGGCGCGCTGGTTGGCAGCGTACTCAACGATCCGGCGGCCGAGCGGCTGATTGATTGCATCCTGCACGACCAGCCGTTCTTCGCCGCCTGCGTCCGCCGGCGCGGTGATCTGATGTTGTGCGCCGACAATGCTCTGCCGGCGCCTCCTGATGAGACCGATCCGCGAAAGGCCGGCGTCACACCCGAGCTGCGTGCCCGTTACGCCGATATCGTCGAGGAACCGTTCTGGGAAATCGCCCATAAGTGTCTGCCCTATACGATGCTGCTGGTCGAGCGGCTGTACGACATCTACAAGGCGATCGAGTACGTTTGCCGGCACAACATCGAGGGCGACATCGTGGAATGCGGCGTGGCCCTCGGTGGCGCCGTGATGACCGCCGCGGAGACCTTGGTGCACTTTCAGTCAACCGAACGGAAGGTCTATCTCTACGACACGTTCGCGGGCATGACTCCGCCCGGCGCCCACGACTTCGATCTTTTTGGCAACGACTGTTCGACGATGGATCCGGCGGCCTTGTACTGGACCGACGGCAGCCTCTACGAGCGGACCCGAAAGAACTTGCGACTGTGCCGCTATCCGTACGACCGCTTTGTGTTTGTCAAAGGCCCGGTCGAGGAGACGCTGCCCGGTGTGCTGCCCGACAAAATCGCCTACCTGCGGCTCGACACCGATTTCTATGAACCCACCAAGCAGGAGCTGGTCCACCTGTTCCCACGGCTCGTGCCCGGCGGAGTCATCACCATCGACGACTACGGCCATTACCTTGGCGCGCGCAAAGCAACGGATGAGTACTTCGCCACCTGTCCAGACCAGGTGCTGCTGCACCGCGTCGATTACACCGGACGGACGGGTGTGAAGCTGGTTTCGGGAGCTATGGCCGCCTGAAAGCGTGCCAGGCGGTCGGCCTTCCCACGGTTGCGCGCTTCGCTACTTTCCAGAAAGCCAGCCGACGGCGGTTGCAGTTTTGCCGCGCGAAGCGGCTGCTGTGCAGGTGAGGTCGGCCCTGAATTGCCAGCGCGATCCGCCCTCCCTCTAGCCCGGACTATTCACCGGCCCCCACCCCCACCAAGCGCGAAGCGTAAGCGAGGAGCACGACGCAACTTCCCTCGCTCGCGCTTCGGGTTAGTGTCGGCGCAGTCCGCGCGCAACCCTACGGGCCCGGTGAAAATCTGGCCTAGCCGAACGCGCGGGTTAGCCCTCGCCGGCATCGTCTGTCTCTTCGTCGCCCACCTGCAGCCTCGCCGGCGCGGGCAGCTCAATCGTAAAATGCGTCCCCTTGCCGACCTTGCTCTGCACAAACATGCGTCCCCCGTGCGCCTCGATGATTTTTCGCGCGGTCGGCAGGCCGAGCCCCGAGCCGCCAGGCTTGGTCGAATAAAAGGCCTCGAAGATCCGGGCCATCGTGGCGTCGTCCATCCCGCATCCCGTGTCGATCAGGTGCAAGGCGACGCCGCGCGGCGTCATCTGGGTGGCGACCGTTAGCTGGCCGCCGTCGGGCATCGCCTGCTGGGCGTTGAGGATCAGGTTGAACAGCGCCCCGCGGAACGACTCCCGGTCCAAAAGCACGCTCGGCAGGTCCGACGTGAGATAAGGCAGCAAGTCGATCTGCGACTCGGCCGCCTTGGGTTGATAAAATTCCAGCACCTGCCGCACCACGTTGTTCAGATCGGTCGGCTCCAGCTTCAGCTCGCGCACCTTGGCGAAATTCAAGAAATCGTCAAGCAGGTCCTGCAACCGCTGGCACTCCTGCTGGACAATCAGGATCTTGGCCAGCGCCCGGCGGTTGCGGGGTGAATCGTCGGCCTGAAAGTCCTCGGCCAGCAGCTCCATATTCAGCCGGATGGTCGAGAGCGGGTTTTTGATCTCGTGGGCCAGTCCGCCGACCAGCCGGGCGATTTCGGTATATTGGTTGACGAGCCTCTGGTTGACGTCGTCGGGCCTGTTCTCGCGGTCTGGCATGTCGCGGTTTATACCATCGGCCTGACGGCTGCACCACAGCCTCGTGCGACCGCGAGCTGCCGGCCGGCCGCCCTCGTTTAACCCGTAGCCAACCCTGCCGCGCCGGCGACAAATTTTGTATCATCGGTCGCATGGCCTCCGTGCAGACAGCGACCGAACCGCAGGCCGACCCGTCGGCCATCCGTGTCTTGATTATCGACAACGATGTGAGCCACGCGCAGGCCGTGTCGGAAAGCCTGGAGCGGGTGGGGTACGATTGCACCGTCGCCACCTCGGGCACCGACGGCGCGCGGCAGATCGAAGAGCAGCGATTCGACGTCATCATCACCGACCTGGTGATGAACGATCTCGACGGGCTGGAAATCCTGTCTCGCGCCAAGAACGACCTCCCCGACGCCGAGGTGATCCTGGTGACCGGCCACGGCACGATCCCCTCGGCCGTGACCGCCATGCAGCAGGGGGCGTTCAATTATTTGCTCAAGCCGCTCGACTTGAAGCAGCTTCGGGCGGTGGTCGAAAAGGCGGCCGACAGCGTGCGGCTGCGGCTCACCAACGCCGAATTGAACCGGCGGCTGGACGAGAAATTCGGCTTTGAGGGAGTGGTCGGCTCCAGCCCCGAGATGAACAAGGTCATCAGCCTGCTGAAGCGGATCGCGCCGACCGCCGCCACCGTGCTGATTCAGGGCGAGACGGGCACCGGCAAAGAGTTGGTCGCCCAGGCCATCCATCAAAACAGCCCGCGCAAAAACAAGCCGTTTGTCCCACTCAACTGCGCCGCGCTGAGCGAGAACATTTTAGAGAGCGAGCTGTTCGGACACGTGCGCGGCGCGTTCACCGACGCTTCGTCCGACCGCGTCGGCAAATTCGAGTACGCCCACGGCGGCACGCTCTTTCTTGACGAAGTGGGCGACATGCCGATGGCCACGCAGATCAAGCTCCTGCGGGTGCTGGAAAGCGGCGAGATCACCCGCGTCGGCTCCAACGACCCGATCAAGGTCAACGTGCGGCTGTTGTCGGCCACCAACCGCAACCTGGAGCAGCAGATCGAAGCCGGCACGTTCCGCAGCGATCTCTATCATCGGCTGAAGGTCGTCACGGTCACGCTGCCGCGGCTGGTCGACCGCAGCCAGGACATTCCGCTCTTGATCGAGCACTTCATGAAGCAGTTCGCCAGGCGGCACCAGAAGACGATCAAGAGCATGTCGACGGCCGCCCGTCGGCGGTTGCTGGCCCACAACTGGCCCGGGACCGTCCGCGAGCTGCGCAACACGATCGAGAGCATGGTGGTGGTCGACTTCGACGGCCTGCTCGATCTGGACGATTTGCCGGCCGAGCTTGCCGACCGGCCAACGACCGAGGGCGCGGAGCCGGCGACCGGGGCCCTAGCCGACGCGCTCGTCGGCAAGCCGCTGGCGGAAATCGAGCGGCACTACATCACCGAGACGCTCAAGCTGACCGGGGGCAATCGCGAAGAGGCGGCCACACTGCTCGGCATGGGGGAGCGAACGCTGTACCGCAAGATCAAAGAGTTTCAGTTGTAGGGGGGAGGACGGGCTTCCTAGCCCGTCCCGTTTTTTCGTTGCCGGACGGCCTGGGAAGGCCATCCTCCATGAATCCAGCGTCCACCTCCATGCCCGTTATTCAGCAACTGCCGCCCAGCGTCGTCAACAAGATCGCGGCCGGCGAAGTGATCGAGCGGCCGGCGAGCGTCGTCAAGGAGCTGATGGAGAACTCGCTTGACGCCGGGTCGACGCGGGTCGACGTGGCGGTCGAGCAGGGGGGCCTGGAGCTGATTCGCGTGGTCGACAACGGCTGCGGAATCGCCGGCGACGAGTTGCCCCTGGCGGTCGCCAGCCACGCGACAAGCAAGCTTCGCTCGGCCGAGGACCTGTTCCACGTCTCGACCCTCGGCTTTCGCGGCGAGGCGCTGGCCTCGATCGCCGAGGTCAGCCGGCTCGTGCTCCGCAGCCGGCAGTCGGAAGAGGCCGCGGGAGCGGAGCTCGTCGTGTCGGGGGGCGAGATCGCGCCGGTGGCCCCCTGCGGATGTGCCGTCGGCACGGCAATCGAGGTGCGGCAGCTCTTCTACAACACGCCCGTCAGGCGGAGGTTTTTGCGGTCGGCGCAGACCGAGATGGGGCACATCACCGAAGCGTTCACCCGGCTGGCGCTGGCACATCCGGGCGTTCACTTCACCCTGCGCCACAATCAGCGGCCGCTCTACGAGTTGCCGCCGGCGACGGCCGCCCTGGAACGACTGGCCCATTTTTTCGGCCGCGACCTGGCCGACGACCTGATCTGGCTGGAAAGCCGCGACGGCCAGGTGCGCCTGTCGGGCTTCGTGGGCCATCCTAACCTGAGCCGGCCCAACGGCCGCATGCAGTACCTTTTTCTTAACGGCCGGGCGATCCGCGACCGGTCGCTGGCCCACGCCTTGAGCGAGGCATATCGCGGCCTGCTCTTAAGCGGGCGCTATCCGGTGGCCTTTCTGTTCCTGGACATGCCGCCGGAGCTGGTCGACGTCAACGTCCACCCGACGAAGCTCGAAGTGCGTTTTCAAGACGGCGGACGGCTTTACAGCCAGTTGCTCGGCACGCTGCGCAGCAAGTTCCTGGCGACCGACCTGACCCACCGGCTCACGTCGCCGGCCGCCGGCGCGACCCGTGACCCCTCCGGCACGCACGACCCGACCGGCGCTCACGACCCCGGGCGGGCCGAGCAACTGCGGGGCGAACTGGTCGACTGGGCCAAGGGACAAACGAGCGACACGCGCTCGGTTGTGGCCGAACCTCCCGCGCGGCAGGGCCAGTTTGACATTCCACGCCAGTCTGAGATGCCGCGATCGGCTGTGTCCGGCTTTCCGCGCGTCTCGCCGGTCGATTTGCCGCCGGGCCCGGCTGGGTCGGCGACGGCGGCGCCGAATGGTGCCGGCGCGAAAATAAACGGCGCCGGTTCCGCGGTCTCGTCGCGCCCCGCGGGCGGACCGTCGGCGATGCAGGTCCACAATCGTTACCTCGTGGTCGAGACCGACGACGGCGTGGCCGTGATCGACCAGCACGCCTTGCACGAGCGGATCCTATACGAGCAGTTTCGCGAGCGGGCCCTGGCGGGCACGCTCGACGCTCAGCAGTTGCTCGTGCCCGAACCGGTCGACCTGGGGGCGGCCGAGGCGGCCGCCGTCCTGGAGCATCGCCAGCTCTTGGCCACGCTGGGGCTGGCGGTCGAAGCCTTCGGCGGCGGCACGGTGCTTGTCTCCAGCTATCCGGCCATGCTCGGCGGCGGCCCGGAAGAGATTCTGCGCTCGATCGTCGACCTGCTCACCTCCGGGGGGCGCCTGCCCGACCGACGTGACCTGCTCGACGAGCTGCTGCACATGATGTCCTGCAAAGCGGCGATCAAGGCGGGCGACCCTCTGGCCCCGGACGAAATCGTGGCCCTGCTCGCCCAGCGGCACCTGGCGCAAGACAGCCACCACTGTCCTCACGGCCGCCCCACCGAGCTCCTCTTCACCCGCGAAGAGCTCGACCGGCAGTTCAAACGCACCTAGTTGCACGGCCCCCTCTCCCAACGGGAGAGGGCTAGGGTGAGGGCGGTTTGCACCCGAGGGCGGTCGCGCCGAGAGCAACTTCATGCGCAAGCAGACGATTGTGCGGGAAAACCCATATATCGCGTCACCCGCCCTCACCCAACCCTCTCCCAACGGGAGAGGGCTGGCGTTGTGCAACCCCGCGAAGACAGCCGACGCTTCGGGGTCAGTGCTTGGGAGACTCCGTCTCGCCGGCACTCGCTCGGTGCATCACCGCGGCCGCGTCGACGGCGCCCGGCTTGATCAGCTCCAGCTCTTCCAACTGCCGGGTGAGCGTCTGCCAGCGTTCGATCGACATGCTGCCGATACCGTGCTCGCGGGTCGTGTCGTCGACCGCCAAAGGCTCAAGCGCTTTCACGCCGTATTCCAGCGCTTCCAGGCTCATTTCCGGGTTGATCTCGTGGATGTGCCGGTTCGTCTCGTCGGGTTGTTCGAGATAGTGCGTCCACCCTTTCACGCTCGCCGCCACCATGCTCGAGGCCACGTCTTCGTGCTCGCGCAGGTAGCTTTCGCTGGTGAACAAAACACTCGTGTAGGGGTTAAAGCCCAGGTCGGCCACGAGCAGCGTCTTGGGATCGCCCCCTTTTTGCCTGGCCACGAACGGCTCGCTGAACACGTAGGCTTGCTGGCCGAATTTGTCGTCGCTGAGAAACTGGGCCACGCTCCCCTGGTAGGGGACGATGGTCACGTTCGTGAGCATCGCGTGCTTTTCAAGAAACGACGCGAAGGGCAGGGCGTTCATGGCCAGTGTCATGTTCTTCAGCCCCGCGAAGTCGGTGATGCCCGACGATTCGTGAACCATGATGCAGCGGGGGCTGGTTTGCAGCGGGGCCATCAAGGCCACGACCTGCGCCTCTTCGGCGCGGGCCAGCAACAAACCGTCGGCGTTGGAGATGCCAAACTCAATGCGGCCGCCCGCGACCTGCTGCACCACCGGGGCCGAGGGGCCGCCTTTGACGAGTTCGACGTCGAGTCCCGCATCGCGATAAAAGCCGTGCACCAGCGCCGCGTAGTAGCCGCCGTGCTCGGCTTCGGGATACCAGTTCAAGAACAACCGCACCTGCACGGCAGCCGGTTTGCCGTCCGCCGGTTTTGCCGGTTGCACCTTGTCACTTCCGCAGCCCGAGGCCGCCAGCGCGAGGATGGCCGCGCAGACGGCCAGTCCCCTCTCGCTTCGGAAGAACCTAAAGGCGTGCCGTAGTACCCTCTTCCTTCGGGAGAGGGTTAGGGTGAGGGCGTGTTGCGGTGGCAAGTCGATCTCCTTACCTGTTCTGAATTCTTCACGATCCGGCTGCTCCCTTTTCGCCCCGCCTATGACTCAGAAGCCACTGGTAGAGTTCCGGATTGTTATACGTTTCGGTCCACGAGTCGTGCTCGGCCTCGGGGTAGACGGTGAATTTGACCTCGGCCCCTTCTTCTTCGAGCGCCTTGACCATCTCTTCGGAGTAACCCAGCGGAACGGCTTCATCCTTGGCGCCGTGAAAGACCCAGATCGGCAGGTCTTTGAGGCGCCTGGCGTCTTGGGGATCTCCGTGGCCGCAGATAGGAACGGCGGCGGCGAAGTACTCGGGGTATTCTGCCGCCAGCGCCCAGGTGCCTGATCCGCCCATGCTCAGGCCGGTGAGGTAGACGCGGTCGGGGTCGACCCGGTAGCGGGCCAGCACCTCGTCCAACAGCGCCTTGAGGGCGTCGGGGTTCCAGCGGCGGCGGCGGGCCTGCGGCGAAACGACAACGAAGGGGAAGTCGGTCTTCGCTTCAACGATCTTTGGTGGGCCATGAATCTTGACCTTGGCCAGCTCTTCGCCCCGTTCGCCGCTGCCGTGCAGAAACAGGATCAGTGGCCACTTCTGGTCCGGCTTTTCATCGTAGCCGGCGGGAAGGTACAGAAGGTAGTCGAGTTTGACCTTGACGGTGATTTCTTTTTCGAAGTGCTTGTCTTGCTGCTGGGCCGCGGCCGTCTGGGCAAACACAGCGACCAAGCAGAGGATTGTGAGACAGCAGAACGGCGGGCGAACGGAACCAAACGGTCGAGCGTGCCTCATCGGTGCGCCTTTAGCGGGATGGTCAGACAGAGAGAGACATTCTAACTTGGCCTAACGGGGTGGTCATCCATCGCGCAGTGAGGCCGACGGACTGCCACCGCGGTCTCTGCAAAGTGGCGATGATCTTGGAATGGCAACCCCTCGCGCCCGGGCAGCCTTTTCGGCGAGCCCTGTTTACCACGCCAGAGAAGCGCCGACCCGACCGATCTACCGTCGCGGGATCAGGGCCAGCAACCGCTCCAAGGCCGCGGCCTCGACCGGCTTCGTCAAGTGGTGGTCGAACCCGGCGCACGGAACGGGCCAGCCCTGCAGCCTATTCGACGTAGGCAGACGACGCAAGCCACGCACCCTGGCGAAAAAAGGGGCCTGCTCCTATAATCGCCGGCTTGTCACTAAAGTCTCGCACCGCGGGAAAACGCGATGAAAATCCACGAGTTTCAGGCCAAAGAGATCCTGCGCAAGGCCGGCGTGGCCGTGCCGCGAGGGATCGTGGCACGCACCCCCGACGAAGCGG
The DNA here is from genome assembly GCA_035550375.1 of Pirellulales bacterium. Lineage (GTDB taxonomy): Bacteria > Planctomycetota > Planctomycetia > Pirellulales > JAICIG01 > DASSFG01. Next base: position 29,368 of record DASZPH010000138.1, read on the forward strand.
CGGCCGCTTTCCGAGAACTGGGAGGCAAGATCGCCGTCGTCAAAGCCCAGATTCACGCGGGCGGACGCGGCAAGGGAACGATCAAGAGCAACCCGGCGCAGCACGGCGTGCAGCTCGTCAAGTCGGCCGAAGAAGCGGCCAAGGTCGCCGGGGCGCTCGTGGGCCAGTCGCTGGTGACGATTCAGACCGGCGCCGAGGGCCAGACGGTCCGGCAGGTGCTGGTCGAAGAAGGGTGCGAGATCGACCGCGAGCTCTATCTGGGGATCGTCGTCGACCGGGCGGCGGCCCGGCCCGTGCTCATGGTGTCGGCCCAGGGCGGGATGAACATCGAAGAGGTGGCGGCCCACACGCCAGAGCTTATTTTCCGCGAGCCGTTCCATCCCGACACGGGCCTTTTCAGCTACCAGGCCCGCAAGCTGGCGGCCAAGCTTGACCTGAAAGGTCCGAGCGTGGCCTCGGCCGAAAAGTTTATGCGGGGGCTGTGCCGCGTATTCGTGCAGCAAGATTGCAGCCTGGCGGAGATCAACCCCCTGGTCGTCACCAAGGGTGGCGACCTGGTGGCGCTCGACGCCAAGATGACCTTCGACGACAACAGCCTCTTCCGCCACAAGGACGTCGTCGAGCTGCGCGACCTGGCCGAGGAAGAGCCGGCCGAGGTTCGCGCGGCCAACGCCGGCCTGAGCTACGTCAAGCTCGACGGCAACATCGGCTGCCTGGTGAACGGCGCCGGACTGGCGATGAGCACGATGGACCTGATTTTGCTGCACGGCGGTTCGCCGGCAAATTTCCTCGACGTGGGGGGCGGCGCCAACGTCGACCAGGTGACCGAAGCATTTCGCATCCTCCTTTCCGACAAGAACGTGAAGGGGGTGCTCGTCAACATCTTCGGCGGCATCATGCGCTGCACGACGATCGCCACGGCCGTGCTCGAGGCGTACAAGCAGGTCGGCTTCAATGTGCCGCTGGTGGTGCGGCTGGAAGGAACGGAAGTCGAAGAAGGACGAAAGATTCTGGCCGGCAGCGGCGCGGCCATCATTTCGGCCAACGGCCTGACCGACGCGGCCCAGAAGATCGTAAAAGCCGTCGCCGCCTGATCGCTCTGCTTTCCGTCGCGCCCAATCCCAAGACCTAAGCCCCAAGACCCAAGACCCTCTTTCCTGATGAGCATTCTGATCAACAAAAACACCCGCGTGCTCTGCCAGGGCATCACCGGCAAGGTCGGCCAGTTTCACACCAAGGGGTGTCTTGAGTACGGCACGAAGATGGTCGGCGGGGTGACGCCGGGCAAGGGGGGCGAGACGGTCCTCGGCCTGCCCGTGTTTGACACGGTGGCCGAGGCCGTGCAGAAAACCGGCGCCGACGCCACGATGATCTTCGTCCCCGCCGCCTTTACGGCCGACGCCATCCTGGAAGCGATCGACGCGGGCATCAAGGTGGTGATCGCGATCACCGAAGGCGTGCCGGTGATCGACATGGTGCGGGTCTACGACATCGTTCGGGAGAGCAAGGCCAGGCTCGTCGGGCCGAACTGTCCCGGCGTGATCACGCCAGAAGAGTGCAAGATCGGCATCATGCCCGGCTACATCCACAAAAAAGGACCGGTCGGCGTGATGAGCCGTTCGGGCACGCTCACCTACGAGGCCGTCTGGCAGCTCACCAACCTGGGGCTCGGCCAGTCGACCTGCGTCGGCCTGGGTGGCGACCCGATCGTGGGGACTTCGTTCATCGATCTGTTGAAGTTGTACGAAGCCGACCCGGCGACGGAGGCCATTTTGATGATGGGCGAGATCGGCGGCACGGCCGAGGAGGAAGCCGCCCGATTTGCCAAGGACCACGTGACGAAACCGTTGGCGGCCTTTATCGCCGGCCGCGCGGCTCCCCCCGGCAAACGCATGGGCCACGCCGGCGCGATCATCTCTGGCGGCAAAGGGACGGCCAAGGAAAAGATCGCCGCCCTGGAAGCGGCCGGCATCGAAGTGGCCGAAAGCCCGGCCGACATGGGAGCCGCCATGCAAAGGGCGATCGCGAAGAAGCGCCGATAAGGGCGATTGCGAGTCGTCCACCCTGGGAGTCGTTTCGCACCGGTCATTTAACCGGTAGCCAAGCGCGCCCGCGAGCGCCGCATCGCCGAATGAGCTTCCGCCACCGTCTGGCGTGGCAGCCAGAGTTATCGTAAACGACCTGAGCGACGTCGTTGCGATGTGGTATGACGCGCCCATGACCCAGATCATCTTGACGATCCGTTTTCTCGGCGGCCCGTGGGACGGCAGGCTGATGAACAAGCCGATACCCTGTCTCGAGAGAGCGCGGGCCGGGCATCCGTTCCATGTGGGCGACAAACCGTCGGACTCCTGGCACGAGTAATGCCCTCTTTCCGGTTGCCGGCGCGATGATCGTCGCTAAGTACGTCGGCCGGAAACCAGAGATGCCCCCTCCCTAATGTCGGGCAGACGGCCGGAATGATGTGGGGCCATTGAACGGCTCGAACTCCGCAGGCGCCGTCGGCTACCGTTAAACGACCGGTGGTAGCACCAGCAGCATCAGATCACACCCGCGTTCCGGCCCGCCTCGGCGATCCGCTCGACGGCCCGCGCTAGCTGCTCGCGCGTGTGATTGGCGGTCAGACTGACGCGAAGCCGCTCGCTGCCGTGCGGCACGGCCGGGAACGGCACCGAGTTGACGCAGACGTCGTTGCGATGCAATTCCAACGTCATCTCGCGCAATCCCTTCATCGTGCCGACGATCACAGGAATGATGGGGCTCGGCGCGTCGTTGAGCCGGAAGCCCAAGCGGCTCAATTCGCCGTGCATGAAGCGGCAATTGTCCCACAATTGCTCGCGCAACTGCGGTTCGTCGCGGATCACGTCCACGGCCGCGTTGGCCGCCGCCGTCACCATGGGCGAGGCGGCGGTAGAGAACATGCCGGAGCGTGCGAAGTAACGGAGATACGTCACCAGCTCGCTGGAGCCGGCCACGAATCCGCCGCACGCGCCCAGCGCCTTGCTCAGCGTGCCAACGTGCAGGTCGATCTGGCCCTCCAGACCAAAATGCTCGGCGATGCCGCGGCCCTCGCGGCCCAGCACGCCCGTGGAATGCGCTTCGTCGACGACAAGCAAGGCCTCGTGCCGCCGCGTCACCTCGATGATTTCGTCGAGCGGCGCCATGTCGCCGTCCATGCTGTAGATGCCTTCCACGCACACGAGCTTCACCCCCGCCTTCGCGTTGCGGCGGAGCACGTGGTCCAGATGCTCGGCGTCGTTGTGCCGAAAGACCTTCACACGCGCGCCGGAAAGCTTGGCGCCGTCGACCAGGCTGGCGTGGGCCAGGCGGTCGAGCACGACCAGGTCTTCCTTGCCGGCCAGGGCCGAGATCACCCCCACGTTGGCCGAATATCCAGTCGCAAACAGGCAAGCTTCTTCGCAACGCTTGAATTCGGCCAGGTTCGCTTCCAGCTCCTTGGTGACGGTGAAGGTGCCGACCAAGAGCGGCGAGCTTCCCGCCCCCGTGCCGTAACGAGCGGCGGCGTCCTGCGCGGCCTTGATGACCTTGGGATGCGTGGTGAGTCCCAGGTAGTTGTTGGAGGCCAGGATGATCATCCGTCGCCGGCCGCCTTCGACCGGATAGTCGACGACCCCTTCGGCGTCGCTGGCGCCCATCAGCATCCGGCCGTAGAGATTTCGGCCGCTGGCCGCAAAACCGGCCAATCCCGACTTGAACGCGGCCGCCGCGTCCTTCAGGCCCATGCCGCCGTCACGCGCTCTCAACACGTCGACGAGCGAGGTCTCTTCCGTCAGGTCGAATCCGGCCGTGCCGGAAAGCTGCGATTGCTCTCGTATCAATGCGCCCTCCTGTCCGTCATGCGGACACTGTCTGGAGTGTTGCCGTCTGGAGTATTGCCAGACGCTCCCTGCGTCCGACCTCCAGGCGCACATTGCGTTCGGAGGCAAAGCAGTTGATAAGTCTAGTGGGACAAAACCGAGCTAACAAGATGGGGGGCTCTTTGTGAGAAACCGCCGGCAACGATCCCAATCTGCAACCCACAAGATGTATAACCACCGGCTGTCGTTGCTGTTGCCGTCTTAAAATCGCTTTCCGCACGGCCGTCCATGCCGGGCGGACGCGTCCACAATCTGCGGCGGTGGCGACTGGCATCCCTTAGTACTGGCATCCGTTAGTAATAGTTGCCACGCACCAGGATCAGCCGTTTGCCGTCGGGCGTCCAGGTCGGATCCTCGTTGTGCGTGTGCGGGTCTTGCCCCGGCACGAGCACGGGCGGGTCGTCTGTGTTGGGGTCGAGCTCGTAGAGTTGCATGATTCCGCGCTCGGGGCACGGCTTGGAAAAGACGAGTCGCTTGCCGCTTGGGTGCCACGCGAACTTGGAAGAGAACGGCTCTCCGCCGAAGCGGACCTTGATGCCCCGTTGGGCGCCCGCCGCATCGACCAGGACGAGTTCCTGTCTTCCCGCCATGCTGATGCCCCTGAAACAAATCTGCCGGCTGTCAGGCGACCAGCACATGTTCCAAAATACCTGCTGATAGGCGTGGTCCTCGTCCAACACGTCGTGCGACTCCTGTGTTTCGGCGTCGTAAACTAGCAGCCGGGATCCCAGGTAGTAGACGATCTTCTTGCCGTCGGGCGACCACTGGCCCGACCAGCCGTCGCCGACGCGTCGGTGCTCTTCGCCGTCGGCGGTCATGATCCACACGCCCGAGTCCCCTTCCATGCGCGAGCAGACGAAAAACTTGCCGTCCGGCGACCAGGAGGGCATCTGACCCTGGCACAATTCCTTGACATTCTGGCCGTCGATGTCGGCCACCAGGATCATGGGCCTTCCGGCTTGCCCCGGAGACACCCGCCAGGCATCGCAGGCGATCTTCCGGCCGTCGGGCGAAACGGCGACCGATCCGCAGACCGGGTAACCCGGCAACTGGAACAGCTTTGTCCAGCCCGTGCCGTCGGCGTTCATCCCAAAGACGGCTTCGGGCGTTCTCGCCCGGAACGTGTACTCATCGAGGTCGAGCACGCCGTCGGAGTTCAGGTCCAGCCGCTGAAAGTAATTCCAATAGAGCAGGACGAACGGCTCGGAGCGATCGACGTACTCGGCGAAGGTCAGGCTGCCGTCGCCGTCGACGATGTCGCGGTTCCAGTCGACCAGCGGATTGGCCAGCGGAGTGAACCGATATTCGTTCAGGCAGAGCCTGCCGTCGCCGTCGGCATCGAAGGCCGGCAGCACGTGCCCGGCCACCTTCAACTTGTAAGACGGAACGTTCCGCAACTCCTGGCGATCGAGATAGCCGTCCTGATTGGCGTCGACCGCCTGGAACTCGGCGAACGTGTTGGCCGCGCCGGCGATCGGAACCTGCCACCATTCGGCGAGCGCGATCTGCCCGTCCCCGTCGGAATCACAGCCGGCCAGGACGGTCGGCGGGTCGAGACCCGCCAGGCCCAGATGTCGCAGCTCGCGCTCGTCGAGCGCCCCGCTCCGGTCGCCGTCGAGCTGCCGGAAATGAATCACATTCAGCACATGTCCGCTTGGCGTGCGGAGCGGCACGCTGGCGAACTGCCACCCCGGAGGCAAACCTCGAGGGCGACCCTGCGCTGGGGCCGGCAATCGCACCGGCTGGCTGCCCAGCATCTGCACTCCCAAGAGAAACTCGATCGTGCCGCGGGCTTCCTCGCGCGTCACCACGCCATCGCCGCTGAGATCGGGAAGGAGGTTCGCCAGCGCCACGGGCAACTTCAGGACGCCGTCCAGCCCGGCGATGAATTCGGACCAGGACAGCGTCCCGCTCTTGTCCGTGTCCCACTCATTCCAATGTTTGTCGACGAGAGCCAGACAAGGGTCGACAAGCAACAGAATCGGATCGACCGACGCATCCTGCTTTTCTTTCGCCGCAGATTCCTTGGTTTGGGATGGCTGTTTCTGGACCTTAATGTTCTTGCCAACCCGAAGGTGGAGAGGGATCGGATCTTCGGCAGGTCGGGTTACGTAGGCAGCGGCCAACCCTCCGACGAAGACGATCGCCGCCCAAAAAGCGGTCCAAAGATCTTTCGGCATGCGAGGGCTCCTTATTCCTCCATCCCTCGGGCTTCAAAGAACCAGATCCACGAGTCGAGTCCGCCGATTTTGGCCGCGGGAGGAAAATACCACACCTCGCGGTCGTCGAGCCTGGCCCGCAACGATTCGGCGCTCATGCCGACGAAACCGTATTGCCAGCGCTCGTCCGATTCGCCTTTGGGGGAGACTTCGACCAGCAGCAGGCAATTGGGGTTCGTTCCACTGCCGAAGCCAAAGATGGTGCCGTCCTCCACGTCGCCGTCGGCGTCCGCGTAGCGGTAGATCGGTTGCGACAAGAGCCGCAACTGCTCGCCTCGGTTGGTTCCTTCGCTCCCTTTCACCGTAAAACGGCGAGCGATGTCTCTCATCTGCCGCATCCGCCCCGGCTTCGTCGCCGACGGTTCGGGACCGTCGTCCAAAAGCCGCATTTCGACCCCCGGTTTGGTTGCCGTCCAGCGCCGGCCGCCTCGCCAGTCGGCGGCGACCAGCCCCGGCGACAGCGATGCCAGGCAGTAAGTCCAGTTTGTCGGGGTGGGCGGATAGTACTCGACCTTCTCCAGGGCGACGGGCCGCCCCGGTTCCCCCCACACCCAAAGCGTCGCGTCGACGATGCCGCGTGGCTGGTCGGCATAACGAAACACCGGCTCGCCGCGCATCTTAACCTCTTCTCGCCGGTTTCCGTCGACCACGAAAACCTGCGTGTGCTCGGCGCGCCGGCGCATGTTCGCCAACCGCTCGATGCTCTGGGTGTCTTGGGGGGCCGACGCGGCTTTCGGGTCGGCCGACTCACGATCTTGTGCGGCGGTGAATGAGGGCATTGAGAGAAGCGCCAAGACAACCAGGCCCTTCAGGTTTAATGGGCTCTTGAGGAATCGACCGAGTCGCATGTTCGAGGTGTCCTTATTGAGTCAACCATCTGACCATTACGTCCACCGGATGGCACATCCACACCTGACCGTGTGAAAAAGCCGCCACGCCGTTGAACAGAATCGAAAGCAGGCACGCGCCGATCGCCGCCCCTCTCAGCGGCCTGAACGACCACCAACCACAAATGGGCATCACGGCCGCGCCGGCAAACAGAAGCGGCAGGATGGGAACGATCATGCGAGGCCCGTAGCAGGCCCCGCCGTGCCAGGCGATCCAGTTGGCCATCAGGCCGAAATACAGCGCGGACGCGGCTAAGAGGGCGAGTGCTTCGCGCGGATGGCGGCGCAAAAACGTCGGCCAGGCGGCGATCACGGGCAAGAGGGCCGGCGCCATGGGCAACAATCCGTGAATGCGCGACGACAACAGGCCCACCGCCCCCGCGGAGATGTCTCCGGGCGCCCATTGGATGGGCGACCTGAAAGCGGAGCCGTGCATCCAGTAGTTCAACCCGAAGATCCAGACGAGGGCCAGGCAAATGGGCAAACCAAGGCGCACCATCGCCCACAACCCGTCCTTTCCCACCAGGGCGGCGGCCAGGGGCACGGCCATCAAGACGAAGGGAGGCTTCATCGTCATGCCCAGCGCCAGCAGCAGCCCGGCCGAAAGATGAGCCGAGCGGCGAAAGGCCAGCGCGTAGGCGCCGACCGCGAACGTGGCCAGGTACGGTTCGCAATAGAGGGTTCTGGTGTAGTGCCAGAGCGGCGTTCCCAGGAAGGCGACGGCCGCGGCCGGCCACACCGGCATTTCATCCGGCAGATAGCCGCGAACCAACAGGCAGAAGAAGCCCAACCCGGCGAGCGTCGTCAGCGCCGTGCAGGCCACCGCCGCGGGTTCGACCCAGCGCGTGTCGTGCAGCGGCCGGAGGAGCGGCGCCAACAGAAGCGGCAGGCCCGGCGGGTGCCACGAGTATTCGTGCGACGGCGGGTGCGTCGACGAGGCGCCTCCGCCCCAGGTAACCAGCCGATTCCCCTCGTACCATTTGGTATGGTGATCGAGCGGCGTGCCGGCAAACAGCAGCCCCGCTTGCTGCGACCCCTGCCACAACGCGGCGTAGTTGTTCCGCAGGTCGAGATCGCCGTCGCTGATCAGACTGTTGAGCATCAGCAGATAGTGCGGTTCATCGCCCGACCAGACCCGCGGCCAGGTGAGCGTCAGCACCGCGCCGTGGCTGTGCTGCCCGCTTGACACGCCCAGGGGCAGCACCAACAGCACGCCGATCACGAGCAAGCCGTACGGCACTCGACGCGACCTTGCGATGGCAGCAGTTTCAGGGTGGTTCATGGGCGGCTCGATCAGGGCGGCAGGGCGTGCGGCGCGGCAAACAGAAGGTCACGGGCAAGCCTGGCCTGCCAGGCGAGCGACGGCCGGACGCCAACCGCCTGGGCGCGGCTCAGGCACCGCTCGACCACTCGCGAATCACGAAACAGGCGGTGCCAGCCACTCATCCCCAGGCGCGAGAAGTCGGCCGCCAGCGACCGCCATTCGACCCTGCGTCCGGCTAATGCGCACGCCAGGGCATGATTCAACTCGACCGAAAACCTGGCCACCCGCCCCACCAGTCGTCCGGCTGCACACCGGGCCGCCAGGGCGGGCAGATGCCGTTCGACGACCGATCTTTCTTGCTCCCGCCGCTGGTCCGCCTCGCCGACCTGGGCGATGGTCTGCGAACCGGCGTGGATCCGAAAGCACGAAAGGGGGGTCGGATGATAGACGGTCCGCCCCAGTTGGGCCAGGCGAAGCCAATAATCCCAGTCGGCCGAATAGGTCAGCCGCGCGTCGGGCAAACCGATTTGCTTCACGGCCTCGGCGCGAAACACCGTCGCCGGGCTGGCGACGAAACACTGCACCAGCAGCCGCTGGGTCACCTCGGCGTGGCCAAGCGTGCGGTTCACGCGCGGCAGGGGGCAACGCCAATAGCCGATCCGCCGCCCCGAGGCGTCGATGTACCAGCTCGGGTGGACGATGAGGTCCGCGTCGGGATGCTCGGCCGCTAGCCGTCGCAGGCGGGCCAGCCGCCGCGGCCGCCAGACGTCGTCCTGGTGCAGCCAGCACAGGTACTCGCCCCGCGCCGCCGACATCCCCAGCGCCGTCGACTCGACCCAGTTGCCCGAGTGCCGGCGCTCGATCACGGTCACGCGGCCGGAGTAGGCGGCCAGGATGCGCCGCGTGGCGTCGGTCGAACCGTCGTCGACGGCGATCACCTCGGTCGTGCCGTCGTCCTGGCGGACGACGCTCTCCAAAGCCTGACCGATGAAGTCGGCGCCGTTGTAGGTCGGCATGATCACCGAGAGCCACGGGCGGTTCATGGTCAAGCGTTCCTGGGAATACGGCCATTGTAAGGCGACGATCGGCCCAGTCATCCAGGGGGAGCAACGCCACTCTCACCGCCGCAAGGCCTCTGATCTCCGCTTTGGTGCTGCGTCGACTTCAGGCGTTCCGCATTCTATGGACAGTCGTCAGGCTACAGACATAGCGTCTTGGATGCAAGAATGCCCGCAAGCGGCCCCGTGGTTGCTCCCTCTTTCTGTCAATTCTGATACGTTATCGGGGAGGGGACGAGCCGAATCGTTGCCATCAAGGAGCCCAACCATGACCGATTCCGACCGACGTGAATTCCTGAAGACGACCGCGGCGGGCGTGGCGCTGGCCGGCGTCGGCAGCCGCGTGCTGGCCGCGCAAGAAAACAGCGCCGACGGTCTGCCCAAGCGGCCGCTCGGCAAGACGGGCGAGAAAGTGTCGATCATCTGCCTCGGTGGCTGGCACATCGGCGCCATCGAAGAGAAAGACGCCATCGCCATCATGCACGAGGCGATCGACGAGGGGCTGACCTTCTTTGACAACGCCTGGGACTACCACGACGGCGGCAGCGAAGAGGTGATGGGCAAGGCGCTGGCGACCGACGGTCGGCGAGACAAGGTCTTTCTGATGACCAAGAACTGCGCCCGCGATCGCCAGGGGACGATGAAGCACCTGGAAGACAGCCTGAAGCGGCTCAAGACCGACCGCATCGACCTCTGGCAGTTCCACGAAATCGTCTACGACAACGACCCCGACTGGATTTTCGAGAAGGGAGCGCTCGCCGCGGCGGTGGAGGCCAAGAAGCAGGGCAAGGTCCGCTACATCGGCTTCACCGGCCACAAGCACCCCGACATCCACCTGAAGATGATCGGCAAGCCCTACGCCTGGGACGCGGCGCAGATGCCGATCAACATCATGGACGCCCATTACCGCAGCTTTCAGAAGAACGTCGTGCCGGTGTGCAACGAGAAGGGGATCGGCGTGCTGGGCATGAAGTCGTTCGGGGGCGGCTCGCCCAGGGGACGGTTGCCCGACAAGGCCGGGTTGAAGGCCGAAGACTGCCGGCGCTACGCCCTGTCGCTGCCGATCAGTTCACTGGTCTGCGGAATCATGTCTCGCCAAGACCTGCACCAGGACCTGGGCGTGGCCCGCGATTTCAAGCCGATGCCGGAGGCGGAAATGAAGCGCCTGTTGGCGCAAACCGCCGTCGAAGGAGCCGACGGCCGACACGAGCTGTTCAAGTCGACCCAGTCTTTCGACGGCCCCTACCACCGCAAGCAGCACGGCTTTGAGGTGGAAAAGACGGGGTGAGGGTTCTTAGCCGGCCCCAAGGAAGGGGAATCCGGAACGGCACTCATAATTCGATCAAGGAAACTTCCAAACGCAGGCCCACCGCGTCGGCGTAGCGCACCAAGGTGTCCACGGTGGGGTTCGGGCGAACACCGTTTTCGAGCTTCGACAACGCTGAGCGATCCATCCCGGTCCGCTCGCTTACGTCCGCCAAACTCAAACCTTTTTGTTCGCGCGCGCTTTTCAATTGTTTCACCAGCTTGTCAATCTTGTCTAAGGCGGCTACACGCTCGTGATGTCGCGCGACCAGGTCGGGTAGCTCCGCCGCAACCTGTTCTCGCACCGTTCGGTAGTTGGCCGCCTCTTCGTCGGTCAGCCGGCGCTGGCGAATAATGCGTTTCATGGTTCTCCTATCCTGGGCACTTCGTAAGCAGTCACGGGATAAATCGTGTCTTCGTCGACTTCTTCATACACGATCATCAGGTGCCGACCGCCAGCGGTATCGCCGAACAACACCGGGCGGCCAGAAGACAGGCTAATGTCTTCGTCGGTACTGTTCTCAATTGCTTCCTCGACGTCCTCTTTTGTCACGCCATGTTCCGCACAATGCTGCACGTTGCCCTGGGGATCGTCGTCAAGATCCCAAATGATCGAGTGGAACGGCATCTCTTTGGTCGCGGGCTACTGTGGAATTATAATACAACAATCAGTGGCTAGCAACAGCGCACCGTTCGGAATTTCGCCGCTTCTTCGTCGGTCAGCCGGCGCTGGCGAATAATGCGTTTCATGGTTCTCCTCTCTTACCACATAGAAGCTACAGCACCGCTGACGATCGCTGCCACAGGTCATATCCGACCCACATCAACCCGGCGTCCACCGTGAAGTGGCTGAGCCAGGAGCCGTAGAGCGTGCCGGTGCGGTGGTAGAGCCACGCCCACAGTCCGCCGCCGGTCGCCACGCAGAAGGCGAAGAACCAGGTGTAGGCACCATAGCCGCCGAGGAACCGGCCGATCACCAGGACGTGATGGGCCATGAAGCCCAGGCTTGAGACGGCAATCGCGGCCGCCAGCGGCAGCCTCTCGTGCAGTTGGCCGAACACGAACCATCGCCAGTAGTATTCTTCGGCCAGCGAATGAATCAGCGAAAGGAAGCCGGCCAGAACTAAGAAGCCGGCGATTGATTCGATGCCGAAATCGGTCATCAGCCCGGCGATGGCGCGGGGCGCGGCGGCCAGGACGGCGCTCGATCGCAGATACCCATAGTATAAGGTGAACATGCCCGCCAGCACGGCGGCGCCCAAGAGGGCTCCTGCTCCAACGCCGGTCGCGCGCGGCTTGCTTAAGGCGATCCGTCGTCGCTGAACCAGCGCCACCCACACGACCGGAAACGCGAACTGCACGACCTTGCTGGCGGCGTACACGGCCTTGGTCGCTGGATTGCCCGACAGAAGGACAAAGTAGACGAACGTGGCCACGGTCGGCAGCGCGAGCGCGAAGCCGATCGCGGCGAACTGGGCCGCTCGGTGCGCGGGCGACGTCGATCGTTCGTCAGGTGGCACGACTGGATCGTATGCCGCGGTGACCGTGCCGTCAAAGCGTTGTCCCGAGGCTCGGCCGCTTGAGGCCGCAGGTCAGCGGAGTTCTACTGATTTACCCAGCCAGATTCCTTTTGGTGGCAATAACATGGCGCGCACCAACGCGAGGAATGTCCGGGAACGCATAGAATCGGGCTTCATCCGGGCGGCGATATTCGACGTTTACGGCACCTTGGTTGATTGGGTGCCAACAATCAGACGGTTCCTTGTCGATTTTGCGCGCGAACACTTTTCCCAGGAAGCTCTGCGGCGCGTCGGACAAGAGCCTACCGGCCCTGACTCTGTTATCGACGCGGACGCGCTCCTGCAGAAGTATGACGAGGTCCGTAGACGGGTCCAAATCGAGCATCCGACGGCGCTCTACCCGGCGGTGCTGCGCCAATCGCTCGACGAATTCGCGATAGCATTCGGCATCGAGCCCGTTCCGGATGAAAGTCGACGATTCGCCGAAGGCCCACGGACGTGGCCGGCGTTTCACGACAGCCACGCGGTGTTATGCCAGCTCAGAGAGAAGGGTCTCGTGGTTGCCGCCGTAAGCAATATCGACAACGACTCGTTGCGACATACGTGCGATCATGCGCTTGAATTCAGGTTTGATGAGGTGGTGACGGCCGAAGATGTCGGCGCTTACAAACCGAATCCGCGATTGCTCGGCAGAATGCTGAGCCTGCTCGGAAAGAGAAACGTTCGGACCGACCAAATCCTTCTAATTGCGCAAAGCCTGTACTCCGACCACAAGCCCACTGGGAAACTCTACCCCGAAATTCTGCGAGTTCATGTGAATCGACCGGGTAGCATCCTTGGCCTAACGGTTGAGGGCGTGCCGGCTCCGGACTTGGAGGTCTCGACTCTCTCCGAATTCGAGGCGATCATTTTTGGGGGGCGCTAGAGCTAATTAGATGCTCTTGATCTTGTCCCGAAGGGCTCTCCACATCTCGCCGTTGTAGAGGGCAAAATCGCGGGCACCCTTAAGCGCGTTAGCCAAAGCGCTACCTTTGAGCTTCTTCAGTTTTTCAATTTCTCTCCTCGCGTGTTCCTGCTCTACTCCTTGTCCGATCAACACGTTTTTTCCGATGTTGTCCTTGAGCAGCCTCTTCTCCCAATACGGGCCATGCGCCTCGAAATAAGGGTAAACCACGAGGCGCCATACCTCGGAGTCGTATTTGTGCTTCTTCAAATTGAAACCCGAATATAGCAGGTCAAAGACGCCTTCCATCTGAGTGTCAGCGGCTCCCTCAAGCGCGTAGCCAACTCCCTGCATATAGCCTGGCCGCGGATCGTGTGCCGCCTCAAGTTGGAAGCGACAATAGTCCCGCGTCTGATCGAGTACCCCTGCGTCCACAAGAAGCTTCGTAGCGCGTTTCAAATAGCCGTCGATTGCGTCACGGCTCCTCTCGTCTCGGGGCGCGAGCGTGCCACAGGACTCGGCTAGACCTTAAATAAGCGTACGCCGTATCACGGTGGCGGCCTCACGGGCGGCGCAGCCGCCCGCAGCGGACCCCGTCGGAGCCGTTGGCAAGATCTCGAATTGTCGGTCCGTCATCAAGTTCCTTCAGGGCTAGGCGCCAC